>DATFCB010000336.1:0-5953 GCA_035253525.1 Pyrinomonadaceae bacterium
GCGCGCGCGCCACGTCCTTCTTCGATTCGATGGCCTTCTGGGACCGCGACCACGGCATAGCAGTGAGCGACCCCGTGGACGGGCGCTTTCTCATTATTTCGACGGCGGACGGGGGCAAGACGTGGAAGGAGATGCCGGCCGACGGGATGCCGCTCGCGCTCGAAGGCGAGGGCGCGTTCGCCGCGAGCGGGACGTGCATCGCCGTCGAGGGCCGTGTGAACGTCTGGTTCGCTACGGGCGGCCCCAATGGTGCGCGCGTCTTCCGCTCGACGGACCGCGGGCGAACGTGGGCGGTCGCGACGACGCCGATGGTCAGCGGTAAGAGCGCAGGCGTTTTTTCCATCACGTTCTGGGACGCGCTGCGCGGAGCGGTCGTGGGCGGCGATTACACGAAGGAGGGCGAGGCCGGGAACAACGTGGCCGTCACCGCCGACGGCGGGCGGACGTGGGCCACCATCAAAGGCCCAGGCCCGAGCGGCTACAGGTCGTGCGTCGTCTTCGTGCCCGGCACACGCTCGCGGCGTAGTGCGCCCGTGCTCTTCGCGGTCGGGCCGACGGGCTCCGAATACTCGCTCGACGGCGGGGCGAGTTGGGCAAGTGCCGGCACAGTCGGTTTCCACAGCGCGGACTTTGCCGGGCCAAAAGACGCTGGCTGGGCGGTCGGCGAACGCGGACTGATTGCCAAATACACCGGCTCAGTTCTGGATAAGTCTAAAACTCAAGCCACTCGTTGACTCAACCCCTGTGCGTCTTTGCGCCTTGGCGTGAGAAATCAAAACCACTCACGCTGGAGACGCAAAGGGGTTGAGATAAGATTTTGATAGAAGATTAATCGTGGAGATTATAAGGATGAGGAAGATAGTTTCGCTCGTATTGATGACGGCTTTTTTGATCTCTTTCGCTTTGCCGGTGCGTGCGGACGAGGGGATGTGGACTTTCGACAACCCGCCGCGCAGGCAGTGGAAGGAGCGTTACAACTTCGACCCTTCCGACGCATGGCTGGATCACCTGCGGCTCTCCTCCGTGCGCGTCGGAACCTCCAGCGGCGCGTTCGTTTCGCCCGAAGGGCTCGTCCTCACCAACCAGCACGTCGCCTCCAGCCAGATCGCGAAGCTCTCGTCCAAAGAGCGCGACCTCGCGCGCCAAGGCTTCTACGCGCGCACGCGGACAGAAGAATTGAAGTGCCCCGACCTTGAGATGAGCGTGCTTGTCTCTTACGAAGACGTGACGCGCCGCGTGCAGGGGGCCGTCAAGGCTGGGGCCAATGATAAGGAGGCCAACGAACAGCGCCGCGCCGAGATAGCCGGAATCGAGAGCGAGTCGAAACAGAAGACAGGACTCGACGGCCAGGTCGTCATGCTCTACAGCGGCGGCGAGTACTGGCTCTATCGTTTCAAGAAGTACACGGACGTGCGCCTCGTCTTCGCGCCCGAGGAACAGATAGCCTTCTTCGGCGGCGACTACGACAACTTCACCTACCCGCGCTTCAACCTCGACATCACCTTCTTCCGAGTCTACGAGAACAATCGGCCTGCGAAGACAGACAATTATCTCAAGTGGTCTCAAAATGGCCCAGCCGAGGGGGAGTTCGTAGTCCTCTCGGGCAATCCGGGCTCGACCGACAGGCTGCTGACCGTGGCCCAGTTGCGCTACCAGCGCGACGTGGGCAATCCCTTACAGATGCAGGTCTGGACTGCGCGCCGCGACGCGCTCACGCGCTTCGCAGGCACGAGCGCCGAAGCCGACCGCCGCGCGGGGTCAGCTTTGAGGTCAGTCTCTAATTCCATCAAGCGTTTAACGAGCCAGCAGGAGGGGTTGC
Source organism: Pyrinomonadaceae bacterium (assembly GCA_035253525.1). GTDB lineage: Bacteria > Acidobacteriota > Blastocatellia > Pyrinomonadales > Pyrinomonadaceae > QHXM01. Next base: position 1,820 of record DATFCB010000336.1, read on the forward strand.
TGAACCCGCGCATGTTCGCCAAAAGAGAGGCCGAGGAGAAGGCACTGCGCGCGGAGGTCGCGCGCCGCGCGGAGTTGCAGCAGGAGTTGGGCGGCGCGTGGGAGCAGGTCGGCGCGGCTTACGCGGAGTTGCCGCGCACGGCGAAGCGGATAGCGTTCTCGACGATTGATCAATCGCGCCTGGGCTTCATAGCCTCCGCGCTCGTGCGCTACAGCGAAGAGTCGCGCAAACCGAACGAGCAGCGTTACGCGGAATTTCGCGACAGCCGTCTCGACTCGCTGAAGCTGAATCTGTTTTCGCCCGCGCCCATCTACGCGGACATGGAGGAAGCAATCCTGGCGGCCTTGCTCGAAGAGGCGCGCAAGAATTTGGGCGACGACGATCCCTTCGTGCGCGCCGCGCTCGCCGGAGAAACGCCTGCGGAAGTCGCCAGGAAAGTCGTCGGAGGAACGAAGCTCGCTGACGTTGCCGTGCGTCGCGCTCTCTTCGAGGGCGGCGCGGAAGCAATCGTCAAGTCCGATGATCCACTCATCGCGTTGGCCCGCAAGCTGGAGCCCATCGTGCGCGAGTTGCGCGCGTGGAACGAGGCCAACATCAAGAGCGCTGAGGCGAGCGCCGGACAGAAGATCGCGAAGGCGCGCTTCGCCGTTTACGGAAAGAGCGTCTACCCGGACGCCACTTCGAGCTTACGCTTGAGCTACGGCAAAGTTCTCGGTTACGAAGAGGGGACGACGCTCGTCCCCTTCAAGACGACCTTCTACGGCCTCTACGACCGCGCGGAGAGTTTTGGGGAGAAGCCGCCTTACGACTTGCCGTCGCGCTACAAGGAGAAGCGCGCGGCCCTGGAGCTTTCGACGCCCATGAATTTCGTCTACACGGCGGACACCATCGGCGGCAACTCGGGCAGCCCCGTCGTCAACCGCGACGCGGAGATTGTCGGCCTCAACTTCGACAGCAACATACAGAAGCTGCCCAACCGCTACTGGTTCGTTGACGACGCGGAAGGCGGCCGCGCCGTCGCCGTCCACAGCCGCGCCATCACCCAAGCACTCCTCAAAGTCTACGGCGCAACGGAACTCGTCAACGAAATAACGAAGGGATGAGGGCGAAGGGATAAGGGATGAGGGATGAGGGATGAGGGATGAAATAAAAGCTTCTCTTTCTTTACTTCATCCCTCATCCCTCATCCCTCATCCCTTTTCTTGCCAGCGCCAGGCGTTTCTCGTGTGCCTCGCGTGCGATTTGCACGTCTTCGAGAAAGTGCGGCAGTTCGTCGAGCAGGAGCGCCTGTGGGCCGTCAACGAGCGCGCGGCCGGGGTGCGGGTGGAAGTCCACGAGCACCATGTTGGCTCCCGCGACGACGCCCTGCGCGGTCACGTGCATCACGTCCAGAATCCCTTCGGGGCCGCGGCTGCGCGCGCCGACAGAGTGCGACGGGTCAACGCAGACGGGCATACGCGTCAAGCGCTTGACGACCGGGACGTGCGCGAAGTCAACGAAGTTGCGGTGCGGCTCGCCGATGTTCGTCTTCATCCCGCGCAGGCCGAAGACGACTTTGTGGTTGCCTTCGCTCGCTAGATATTCGGCGGCGTGGAGCGATTCGTCGAGCGTGATGCCGAAGCCGCGCTTCAAGAGAACCGGGAACTCCTGCTGGCGGCCGGTGATTTTCAGCAGCTCGAAGTTCTGCGTGTTGCGTGTGCCAATTTGAAGCATCACGCCGGTCGGGTTGCCCGTCCGCTCAAGCTCCTCCCTGATCTCGTCTATGTGCGACTCGTGCGTCACCTCCATCGCGACGACCTTGATGCCGTACTTGCCTGCCAACTCGAAGACGTATGGCAGGCACTTGCGCCCGTGCCCCTGGAAAGAGTAAGGACTCGTACGCGGCTTGTAAGCTCCCATGCGCGTGCAGACCTGTCCGCTGTCGCTGAGCGCCTTCATCATCGCCTCGACGTGCTCCGGCGTGTCCACGGCGCACAGGCCCGCGAAGACGTGCAGGGTGTCCTGTCCGAAGCGCAGGCCCTGATACTCGAAGTGCGCGGGCCTGTGGTCATCCTTGTGCCGGCCAAGGACGCGGTACTCTTCGGAGACGCGCACGACGCGCTCGACGCCGGGCAGGCTCTTCATCTCCTCGACCGGGATGGCAGACGTGTTGCCAATCAGGTAAATCTCCGTCAGAGACTGCTCCACGCCCTGCTCGCGGTGCACGCGCGCCTGTATCCCGTGCAGCCGCGCGAGGTGCTCCATCAACTGCCTGTACACCTCGCTCTCCGGTTTGATGTTCGGTGTCAAAATGAGAATCATAATCTTTCGCCCCGCGCGCTCGTTTCAAAATCGAGGTTATGCGCTTACGGTTTTGAAACCTCGTTTGATTTACCTTCCTCGAAAAGTTCTCGCATAACATTCAACTCGCCCGCGCCTCGCTCTGCGTACTCTCGTAACTCCGCGCTCACGGCCGAGAGCTTCGCGGCGAGCGCGTCCACGGCGTCGGCTATCTCCGAAGGATTCGTCGCCAGGATGTCGCGCCAGATGGGCCAGGGGCTTGAGGCGAGCCGCGTCATGTCGCGGTAGCCTGCGCCCGCCAGATTTTCGAGCGCGGCTCGGTTCTCCTGTTCGCGGAGGACGGCCGCGAGCGCGCTCGATACAAGCTGCGGCGCGTGACTGACGATAGCCATCGCCCGGTCGTGCTCGCGCGCCGTCAGTAGACGCACCCGCGCGCCGAGGCGTTCGATTGCTTCCGTCAAAACTTCGAGCGCAGGAAGTGGGCGCGCGTCCTCTTCTTTAATCAACACGTAGCTCGCTCCCTCGAAAAGGTCTGCGCGGGCGTGCGCGAGACCTCCCATGTGATGGCCTGCGACGGGATGGCCGCCGACGAACTGACGGTCCTGCGGCACAGCAGCACACGCCGCGCGGCACACTTCCCTTTTAGTGCTTCCGGCGTCTGTCATGAGCGCGCCGGGCTTGACCTTGGCCCCTTGCTCGCGCAGGAAATTGATGATCTCGCGGACGGGCATCGCCAGGTAAATGAGGTCCGACGAAGAGACGGCCCCTTCACCGAGAGCGCCGTCAACTTCGTCAATCACTCCGCGCGCCAACGCTTCGTCCAGAACGGAGGTGGACGAGTCCCAACCGGCGATGCGCTCGCACAACCCGGCTCGTCTCAGGGCGAGGGCGAAGGACGCGCCGACGAGCCCGCAACCGACGATTGAGACGCGCTTCCAGACACGCTCGTTCATTGGGACACGTCCTCCAGGAGCTTCCAGAATTCCGGCAAAGAGACCTGAACGGCCGCCTGCGCTCCCTCTATCCTGGACTCGCCTGCGGCCGCGAGCGCGGCCACAGCGCACGACATGGCTATGCGGTGATCGCCGAACGCGTGTAGAGACGCGCCGCGCAAGCGCGTGCCGCCGCCGCGAAGCCGCCAGCCGTCCGCGCGCTCCTCTATGCGCGCGCCCATGCGCGAGAGATTTTCGACGGTCGCACGTATGCGGTCAGACTCTTTGACGCGCAACTCGGCCGCATCTCTCAGCTCCATCTCGCAGCCGAGCGCCGCCGCGGCGAAGGCCAGGAGCGGCAACTCGTCAATCAGGTTCGGAATGACTGTGCCAGAAACAGTGAGAGAGTGTGCGTCCTTCAAATCCCTCCCGCGGACCCGAATCGTGCCCACGGGTTCGCCGCCAAGCACTCTTTCGTCCGAAAAGCTCACGTCCGCGCCGAGCCGTGCGAGCGTTTGTAGAAATGCCGCCCGCGTCGGGTTGAGGCCGACATCACGAATCAGCAGGTCCGAGCCGGGGAGCACCGCCGCCGCGGCCGCGAAGAAGGCCGCCGAAGAAACGTCGCCCGGAACCATCAACTCGCGCGCACGAAGCTGCGCGCCGCCCGTGACGCTGATCTCGTTCCCGTTTTGTGCCACCTGCGCGCCGAATTCTTTTAGCAGACGCTCGGTGTGATCGCGCGTGCGGGTCGGCTCCTCGACAATCGTCACGCCGTCCGCGAAGAGGCCCGCGAGCAGCACGGCGGACTTGATCTGCGCGCTCGCGACCGACGGTCTGTAACGCACGGCCCGCAGCGGCCGGCGTCCCTCTACGCGAAGCGGCGCGCGTCCCTCCTCAGAAAGTTCGATTGTCGCGCCCATCA
>DATFCB010000337.1:0-14748 GCA_035253525.1 Pyrinomonadaceae bacterium
CGCGCTGCTGGCGCTTTGCGCGGCGGCCAACGCGCAGACGCCGGCAGGTAAAACCACCCCGCAGAAACAGACGAAGACGGATAAGGCTGCGCGGCCTGAGCGCGAGCGCGCGGATGCGGCGGCGGCGGCCGATGAGCGCCGGAATGCCGTCGTCATGCTGGCGGCGTCGCTCGCGGACGAGGCGCGTTCGTTCCGCGACGAGCAGTTGCGCGCGCGTGTGCAGATGCGCGCGGCAGACGCTTTGTGGGAGACGGATCAGGAGCGTGCGCGCTTGCTCTTTCAGAGGGCGTGGGAGGCTGCGGATTCCGCGGAGCGCGAGGCGCTGCGCCGCCTTGAGGAAGGAGGCCGCGACCGCAGAGAGTCGGATGAGGGGATGCCGGAGCTGCGCTCGGAAGTCCTGCGCTTAGCCTCACGGCGCGACCGCGCGCTCGGCGAAGAGTTTCTCGCCAGGATGTCCGAGGCGAACGAGCGTGATGATCAGAAGCTCACGATTAACCCGGACAATTCCGCGGGGCGTCCGACGCTCGACCCTGAGAATCCCCCGGCCGAAATCGCGCACAGGTTGCAGCTCGCCCGTGGGTTTCTCGAAGAGGGCAACGTCGAGCGTGCGCTCGCTTTCGCGGACAAGGCGCTCGACCGCGTCACCGTCCGCGGCATCAACTTCCTTTCCATGCTGCGCGACAAAGGTCAGGCCGCAGCCGCCGACAAGCGTTTCGCCGCTCTCTTCCAACGCGCGGCCGCCGACCTCTCGTCGGACGCGACGCATGTTTCGGTGCTCTCCTCCTACGCCTTCACGCCGTTCCTCGTCATCATCGTCCGTGGCAACGGCGAGAACCACTCGATGATGGAGACCGAGCGCATCGTCGCGCCGAACATGCCGCCGCAGTTGCGCACGGCCTTCCTGCGCGCCGCCGCGCAGATTCTACTGCGCCCGATTCCGCCACAGGGCCAGGACCGCACGCTCGCCGGGCGCAGCGGCCTCTACTTCGTCATCGCGCGCCTTCTTCCGCTCTACGACCGCTACGCCCCGAATCTTTCTGCCGAGTTGCGCGCGCAGGCGAGCGCGCTCGCGCCCGACGCGCCCGAGCATATGCGTACAGGCCAGAACATAGAGCTGACGCGCGGGCTCGTCCCCGAAGAAGAGTTGCCGAACGAAGGACGTGAAGCGTTGGAGCGCGCCGACCGCGCCGCGAACTCCGCCGAGCGCGACTTTTCCTACGCCAGGGCCGCGCTCGACGCCGCGCACAAAGGCGACCTGGAAGCGCGCAACCTGCTTGACAAGATCGAGGACAGCGAGACGCGCAGGGGCGCGCGCGCCTACGTTGATTTCACCCTGATTAACCAGATGATCAGGAAAAACGATTTGCAGGAAGCGCTCCGCCTGGCGCGCTCGGGCGAGATCACTAACATCCAGAGGGCCTGGGCGCTGACGGAGATTGCGAGCGTGATGAAGAAGACCGACGCCAAGAACGCGGCGGAGGTTTTGGACGAAGCCGCGACGGAAGCGCGACGGATAGGCGGCGGCGACGCCGACCGCGCACGCGCTCTCTTCGGCGTCGCCACGCGCATGTACGAACTTGACCGCAACCGCGCGTGGGAAATCGCGGGCGAAGCCGTCAAGGCGGCCAACTCCGCGACGGGTTTTACCGGCGGGGACGCGCAGATCGCCTCCCGGTTTACGACCCCGCACGGCTCGACGACGACGAACTTCAGCGTCGAGAGCTTCGACGTACAAAACATTTTCGGCCGGCTGGCCGTTGACGACCTGATTCGGAGCGTCGAGCTGGCGAAGAGTTTTACGGGCGAAGCCCCGCGCGCCAACGCGACCCTCGCCATCGTCCGCTCCGTGCTGGACAAAGACAAGAGACAGAAGGCAGTAGTCCGAAGTCAGTAGTCGAAGGCTCGAAAGATGACGCTCACAGCCCCGGTAAGGGCGACAGATATTCTGTCACTCCTGCCGGGGCTGTCGAGTGCGCTTTCTTCTCACTTTGGCCCATTTGATTATGAATAGATGTTCATCGGGCGCGTGAGCAGCTCGACGGGGTCCGCGACGTTCAGCGCCTCGCGGACGTAGAAGGCTTCGCCCGCCGCGACGTTGATGAGCGAGCCGAAGTAGCGCATGCGCCATTCGATTTGTTGGAGAAAATTTTTGTCGCTGATGCGCGTCTGCGGTTCCTCGGAGTCTGGGCTGTAGAACTGCGAGGCGTGCGCGCGGATGGCGCGCATCTTCTCTTCGACGAAGTCGGAAACGTCCACGATGAAGGACGGGACGACGAGGCGCGAGTAAATCGTGTGCGCGAGCGACGGCATACGCACGGCGTCCTGGCCCGACTCTTCGTCGTAACGGCGCATGCTGGCGAGGCGCGCGGACTCGCGCACGATGCGGGCGGTGGCGGCGTGGTCCGGGTGCGGGTCGTCCCAGTGAAAGGTGAAGAGGACTTTGGGCCTGTACGCGCGGATGACGCGGACCAGCGCCGTGCGCGCCTCTTCCGTCAGGTAGACGTGGCCGTCCGGCTGTTCGAGGTTGAGCCGCGCGTCCAGGCCCAAGATACGCGCCGCCTCGCGCGCCTCCTCCGCGCGGCCCTCGATAGTTCCGCGCGTCCCCATCTCGCCGCGCGTCATGTCCAGCACGCCCGTCCGATAGCCCAGGCTCTTTAACTTGAGCAGCGTCCCCGCCACGCTCAACTCGGCGTCGTCCGGGTGCGCGAAGACGGCCAGCGCGTCCAATTCCACGTTAGAAGTGTTCATTGCCCCTCGATAGAAGTAGCCGCGCGGTAACAGAGAAGAATGGATTTCAGATTCGAGATTTGAAATTTCAGATTTCAAATTTCTAATCCGAAAATTGAGATAGCAAATCCCTACTCTTCCCTGTCACGGCTTGCGTTTCTTTGCTCCCTGAGATTTAGCCTAACAGACGCTCGCCGGTCAAGCGAGCGTTTGACTCTACCTTCGCAATTTCGGTAGCCTTCAACTCACCCAACAAGAAAAGCGGCCCCCGAAAGAAGACAGCTTTATATTCTGACTCCTGACTTCTGACTTCTGTTTGCGCCATGAATATCGTCGTCCTCGGCTCAGGCACGTCCGTCCCGCACCCGCGTCGGGCTTCCTCCGCGCACTGGCTCGCCACAAGCCGCGGGTCCGTCCTGTTGGACGCGAGCGCGGCCGCCGTCCACCGCATGGCTGAGGAGAACCTTGACTGGGTCAACCTCGATGCCATCTGGATCAGCCATTTCCATCTCGATCATGTGGGCGGCCTGGCCCCGTTCCTCTTCGGCACGAAACATGCTCCGCAGACGAAAGGGAGACGTAAGCCCCTGCTGATTTATGGCGGGCGCGGCCTCAAAGGTTTGGTCCGCGCGTTCGACGAGGCGAACAACTACGGGCTGCTGAAACAGTCTTTCCCGATTGAAATCCGCGAGGTCGCGCCGCGCGTCGAGTTCGAGTTGCTGCCGGGTTTATGGGCCAAAACCTTCTCGACGCCGCACACGCGCGAAAGCCTCGCGCTCCACCTGACGGACGAAGACGGCGCTTCGCTCGTCTACACTTCGGACACGGGCTACACCGACGCGCTGGCACAATTCGCCGAAGGCGTTGACCTCTTTCTGATGGAGTGCTCCTTCCGGCAGGCCAAGCCCGTCGAGACGCACCTCGAACTCGTGGACGCCATGCGGCTCGCGCGCCGCGCACAGCCGCGCCGAGTTTTGCTCTCTCACCTCTACCCGGAGTGGGACGGCACGGACATCGCGGCCGAGGCGAAAAAATTCTGGCCCGGCGAGACCATCGGCGCGACCGACGGGCTGCGCCTGAGCATCGGCGGGGACGAAAGCAAACCATGACGGGCCGTGCGTCAAAAGCCGTGCCGGGTGTCACTGAAGATGCTCAAAAGGCTTGCCTGCGGGAGCATGTTTGATTATTGTGAACCTGCCGTTGTTCCAACTAAAGGGCGCGCGTCGCCGGTGGCGGCAAAGTCGTCCCGGCAGTGCCTTACTACGATTAAGGGAGACACTTCCAATGGGTCGTCCGCCGGGCCAATTCTCACGCGCTCTCAGCATCATCGTCACTCTCCTGCTGACCATCACGACGTTGCCCGCGCACGCGACCGACGAGGCGGAGCTGCTTGAGACCGGGGCCGCGTCGAAGGCACATGCTGCGCCCCCCGCGCCGGAGTCCATCAAGATCGTCTCTTACAACATACGCTGGCGCGGGGGCAACGACCTGCGCAGGTTGATCGAGTTATTGAAGTCGGACCCAGAGATCGGGCGGGCCGCCGTCATCGGCCTACAGGAGGTGGACCGCAACAAGAAGCGCACGGGCAACGTCAACACCGCGCGGCTGATGGCCGAGGAACTTGGCATGTACTACGCCTGGGCCGCGCCGCCCGCGCCGCCCGCCAAAAACGGCGAAGTGAAGGAGGAGGAGACGGGCGTCGCCATCCTGAGCGCCTACCCGCTCTCGGACGTGAAGCGCTTCGTGTTGCCGCACGAAGGGCCTGGGGGCCGCCGCCGCGCGGCCGTCGGCGCGACCGTCCAGATAGGCAAACAGAGCGTGCGCGTCTACTCGCTGCACGCCGAGATACGCACCAGCAACGAGAAGCGGCTGGCACAGTTTCGCGCCGTCCTCGAAGACCTCGACGCGCATCACGCGCAGATCGAGCGGGTCATTGTCCTCGGCGATTTCAACACCTGGACGGGCAAGGACGTGGACGCGACCGCGCAGATGTTCAAGGCCGCGAAATTCCACACCCCCTTCGCCAACGGCACGAGCACCTGGAAGACCTTTATCATCGAACTCAAGCTCGACTGGCTCTGGCTGCGCGGGCTGCGCCCCGTCCAGCACGGCATTGATAAAAAGATAGGACTCTCCGACCACTGGCCGCTCTGGGTCGAGGCCAAGCTCTAGGCCCGCTTGTCACCGGGCTGGGCCAATTTCCGCCAAACAATTTGACAGCCCGAGTCGGCATCAATATTGTGCTTCAGTTCTCCACACGCTGATTGAATTTCTTGATTCGTCAGCTACATCTTCAGCGTTTCCCGAAAGGAAAAGACTACATGAATGCAGCGGGACTGACTTTTGTACTCAACGGCGTCTCTTCTGTTCTGACCATGCCGATGTTTCAAACCCTGGTGACCAATGGCCAGATCGGCCAGGATGAACTCGACGGCACGCGCAAGGACCTGGCGGCCGTCGTCAATACTTTGCAGAACACGCCGGGGGAGAAAATTGAGGCGATGGTTGACCAGTACAACGACGAATTGACCGAACACCTGGAGAAGTTCGATTCCGAGTGGACACAGGATTATCTCAGCGCCTTCAGGGACGCACAGATGATGGCGGGTTTCGTTACGACGATCATGGCTAAGTCCGGCCTCAAGGAATAACTCGCGCCGCGCGGGGGCTTACTCTTCATTCCCGTCACCGATTAGGAATAAGCCCTTTTGATAACCCCGGCGCGGATTTAAGCCGCGCGCAACGCTCTCACCTGATTCTCTGCCTGAGCTTCCCGAGGCACTTCAAGACTTCCTCCCGATTCTTAGCCTCTTTCATCCACGCAGGCAATCTGCTGGCGAGGGCGCTGTTTTTATTCGGGCGGCGCTCCCTCAGAACGGACCCCACGTAGTCCTCCAGGAAATTCAGATGATACTCGTTGTGCGCCCACAGAATTTCACCGCAGCAAGGAACCTGCAACCAGAGCGGCAGGCGGAAATACCAGTCATAATTATCGCCGCTGCTGATGGAGTCGCCCGCCCAGGTTTTGGAATAGGCGCAGTTGGGACAAACGACTTTTCTCGGAGACCGCCAGCCTAAAGAAGCGTCTTGACGAACCGCATCAATCTCGACCTTCGCGCACTTTGAGCAGCGCGGGCAGACGACCAGGAATTCGTCGCTGAACCCACTCAGGTATTCATCGCGGTCTATGAACCTTTTCTGCTTCACCGCCGCCCCGACACATCAAGTCATCAGAATAACGAAGCAAAATTCGCCTTCGTGGTCTCAGACGCGATGTTTCATTTTGCTTACGGGAGGGGACTTGATAATTTTTTACAAATGCCGCTGCTACCCAACTGACGCAGTTCTGTTTTATCTTTGACGCCTATTTTCGCGACGTTATTATGTAGTTTGTTGGTATCGTTGAGGAAGAACAAACTCGCCATCTCAGGAAAACCTATTTTCCCCACCAGCTTACGTGCGCACGCCAGTTGAGGGCCGTACTTATGCGTGGTGCAAACAGCTTTCACCTGTTCTGTAAAAACTATGTCGGTGAAGTATTGCGTCAACCCTTCCATCAGGTCTCCGCCCAGCTCGTTAAGTAGTAAATCGGGAGAGGAAAAAGAATGTATGGTCTCATGGAAAGCATGACAATAGTTAGAGCGCGTCTTCAGAAAGACGGTCATTAAGCTCGGGTCATAAAAGCCTCCGATATCTTGCACGAGGTCCTTATCTTTGATGGATGGATCAATCTTAGCGTTCCGTCTTTTTGCATGTTTCCTGTAGTCTGCGGCGAATTCTCCGACATCTTCAATCTTGTATTTTGTCTTTCCGCTTTCCAGTCTTTTCAGCTTATCTTTTATGTAGGGAAATAACGCGCTTTTAGGGTTGGACAACGTAGCTATAAGAATCCTCCGAACTTCATCCACCTCATCCACAGTTCTTCTATCAGTGACGCCTTCCTTCTCAAGTACCGTCTTCTCCTCTTTTACCGGCTTCTCCTCTTTCCTGAACAATCCACCTGGGGAGTGCTGAGTCACATGCGCCGACGGCAACGAAGGGAGACGTTGAGGCCGCAGCTCGCTCGCAGAAGCGGACTGCTGTACGACGTGAGTTAATTCGTGGCCCAATAAGCGGCGGCCCTCGCCGGACGCGGGGGAGTATTGGCCGGCCCCGAAGACGATGGCGTTGCCGACGGTGAACGCCTTCGCGTTGACGGAGGCGGCGGCCGTGACCGCGTCGGCATCATCATGCACCCGCACGTGGCTGAAATCGCGGCCGAAGCGCGGCTCCATAAACGCCCGCGTGGACGAATCTAACGGCCGACCGGGTGAACGTAATATCTCGTTGACGATGGGCGGGGCTTCAATCTGCCCGGAGTCTTTTGCCCGTGTAGGCTTAGTCTGCAAGTGCGCATGTGCAGCTTGCTCATTACGGCAACCGGGGCATCCGCCGCCACATCGGCAAGCGCGCTGCACCTGCGGTTGGGGCACGCTCATCAACTGTGCCGAGACGCGGTCTGCTTCTCGCTCATAAGCGTCCCCCGGAGCATTTACTGTGAGTTTCGCCTGGAGACTGACAGGAGCTTTGTGACGAACAGGTGTCCGGCTGAAGTCATGAGCGGAGCGAGTCGTCGCGGAGGGATCAGATGCCACTTCGGTGCCTCTGGCGTTCGCCTGAAGCAACCGCCGGACAGTTTGGTTTCCAACCATGCGCTGCAAATGCATGAATGGATGAGCGGGATGCTTTGCCGGGAGCGGCTTCGCACTCGACCTTGTGCTGTGCTGTGAGGCTTGCTTCTGAGGCTGAAACTGTTTCTGCGCGCTTACTTTCATGGGCCGCTCCTTTACGGGAGAGCATTGAAGCCTGAAGACTGATTTCAAGCGCGCCTTATATCACCGCAGAGGTTCTCGTTCAAGATAATTGAAGCGGCCTAACGCTGATTGGGCCGTGGTCGCATGATAAACGAAGGCGGCGAGTTTCGCCCCTAATCAACCCGCCGCCTTCTCGCCGCGTGGTGCTGCCGAACCGGGAGACCTCATTCAGCGCACACACGCGACCATATTTAGGGATGAGGGATGAGGGATGAGGGATGAAGGAAAGCCGTTGAATCAATGATTCGACGGGCGATTCATTCAACCCATTTCATCCCTCATCCCTCATCTCTCCGCCCTCATCCCTTCGTTATCTCGCGCTGACGACGACGTTGTTCGCCTGCATGGAATTGCCGGTGGCGCGTTGCAGTTCGGCGATGGCCTTGTTGAGGTCCGTCTGCGCGCGCAGCTCGTTGCCACGCGCGGTCGTCAAAGCGGTCTGGCGTTCGAGCACCAGGAAGAGCGTTGACTGGCCGGCGTCGAAGCGGCGCTGCTCGCTCGCGTACTGCTGCTCGGAAGCCTCGCGCGCCGCGGCCGCAGCGCGCAGCCGCGACTCGGCCGTCCGCACGGACTGTACCGAGTTGCGTACGTCCACCTGAATCAACTGCTCCAACTGCTCGCGCTGCGTCGCGATGCGCTGGCCCTCCACGAGGGAGCGCCCGAGCTGCCCTTCGGCTGTCCGGTTCCTGAAAGGCAGATTGATCTGCACGCCGACGCGAAAATTGTTGTAGCGGTTCGCGCCCAGATTCAAAAGCGACTGATTGAGGCCGCCGACCAAATTTTCCGGGATCGTCTGCGCCGGAGGCGTCGGCAGCAGGGGCAGATCGGGTGGCGGCGTAAGCCCGTTCACAATTTGCGTGAGCGCGTTGACCTGGTCTCGGAGCGCCTGCGTCGAGGCCGTCAAAGGATTGGCGATGGTGTTGGTGTTGCGCGCGCCCGCGAGGCCGACGACGCCGTAGCTTCCGACCAGGTCAATCTGCGGCTTGGTCTGCTCGCGAAAGTATCGCTGATCTAATTCGTTGATCTCGCCGGCGACCTTCGACTGCTGCAACTCGGGGCGGTTGGCGAGCGCCGAGTTCATCTCCTCATTCAAGTTGATGACGGGCGGCGTCAAGTCAACAGAGTCTATGGGAATGATCGAGACGTTCCAGAAAGGCGACTGGCGATTCTCCGCGATCAGGTTCTTCAAATTATTCTCGGCGCGCTGCACATCTTCGAGCGCGCTGTAGACGCTCTGCTCAAAGCCGGAAACCTGCGCCTCGACCGCGACCACGTCAATCGGCGCGAGCGAGCCTTCCTCGACCAGCCGCTTGTTGTGTTCGAGCTGCGTGCGCGCGTCGCGCACGGCGTCGCGCTGAATCTGTAGGTTGCGCAATGCGAAGACCAAATCCCAGTAGGCGCGCTGAACCTGCGTAATCGTCTCGATGGTGCGCTGGCGAAACTGCGCGTCCGTCAACAACAGGTTCTTTTTGGCGACGGCGATCTGCCGGCGGTTGTTGTCAAAGCGCAGGCCGCGGAAGAGCGGCTGCGTGTAGTTGAACGTCAGCGCCGTCGGGTACTGCGGGTTGAGCGCGGCGAACACGTTGTCGGTCGTCAGCCGGATGGCGGAGAAGTCTATGCGGTAGCCGCCGCCGAACTTCGGCGTCAGCCCCTCTATGCGCGCCGTGCCGGTGTAATCGCTTTGCGTCACGGCATCGGCGACGCCACCGCTCAGAAAACTGCCCGAAGGCGTCTCGCTCCGCTCGAAGTAGGAGAGCGAGCTAAAGCGCGGGTCGTACGCGCCGCGCGCGCCCAGCAGATCGAACTCGGCGGCACGCACGTTCTGGCGCGAGACTTCTATGTCTTTGTTGTTGAGCAGCGCCATCTCTAAGGCTTCGCGCATGGAGAGCGGGCGCTGGTCGGCCATGTCAACGCCGACGCGGCCTATCTCCGGCAGCGGGCGCACGGGCGCGCGATAGTTCGGCGCGATTTGAGGCACGGCCGGGAGAGTCTCAGTCTGCGGCGCGGGCGTGACGACACTCTCGCCGCCGGGCGCGGGCGCTTGCGGCGCGGGCGCAATCACTTGTCCGGGCGTCGGCTGCGGCTGCGTTGTCGTCGCGGGCGCAAGTTGTCCCTCCGAAGGCAGGCTGTCGGTCGTCGGGATTGAAGTTGCTGCCCCTCCGCCCTGCGGCGTCTGCGGCTCGGTGGCGGGCGCAGGGCTTGTGCCGCGCGTCTGCTGGTCCGCCTGCGTGGTCGGCTGCACGCTCTGCTCGGTCTGCCCAGCGGGCGTGACGGGCCGCGCGTTCGAGCCGGGTGCGGGCGCGGGCGCTTGCGGGTCGTTGCCGCTCGGCGCGACGTTCCCGCCCGAAGAAGGCGGCGTGCTCTGCGTAGGCGTGTTGCCGCTCGGCGCGGGCTGGACAGGCGCGGGAGGAGTCGTCCCGCCGGGCTGCTGCGCGAACACACGAGACTGTGTCCCCGCGACGAAGAACAGCAGCGCAAGGCCGATGATTGCAGAATTAAATTTGCGACGGTTCATAACGATTTCAAATCTGAAATTTCGAATCTCATTTGTCGGGACAGAGGACTTGTCTCTGCCCCGACAGTCTCTCTTAACTCTTCGTAAACATCCCGAAGAGCGAGGCGGCGGCTGAGGCCGTCTTGCGTCTCGCCCAGGCAAACGCACCTCTGACGGGCGCGAGCGCGCGGCTGAAGATGCGCGCGCGGCCGAGGTCGTCGAAGAGCGAGTAGAAAACTGGCACAGCGAGCAGGGTCAGCAGCAGACACAAACTTTGTCCGCCGACGACGAGCACGCCGATGGAGCGGTTCGTGCCCGCGCCCGGCCCCGTCGAGATGACGAGCGGCATCATGCCCGCGACGAGCGCGATGGTCGTCATCAGAATGGGCCTGAGGCGGTCGCGGTTCGCCTGTATGATCGCCTCAAGGCGCTCCATGCCCTGCGAGCGCAACTCGTTCGTGTGGTCAATCTGCAAAATCGCGTTCTTCTTGACGACGCCGAACAGCAAGAGCAAGCCGAGGCCCGAAAAGATGTTCACGGTCTGTCCCGTAATCAGGAGACTCACGATGCCGAACGGGATGGCGAGCGGCAGCGTCAGCAAGATAGTGACAGGGTGTATGAACGACTCGAACTGCGCGGCCAGCACCATGTACATGAAGACGAACGAGAGGACGAAGGCGAGCATGAAGTAGTAGCCCGCGCGGCCCAATTCTTTCGAGCGCCCGGCCGTGCCCGTCGTGTAACCGGTCTCGACCTTCAACTCTTTGACGAACTCGTTCATCCTCGCGACCACGTCGGCCTGCGAGCCGCCGGGCCTGACGTTGGCGAGCAGAGAAACCTGCCGCTGGCGGTTCAACCGGTCAATCGCGGACGGCCCGGAGCCTTCTTCGATGGTGACCAGATTATCCAGGCTCACCCAGCCGACCTTCGCCGACGGCACGATCATGCGTCTCAAACCTTCGACACTCGCGCGGAACTCGCCCGTCGCGCGCACGCGCACGTCGTACTGGTCCGTGCCCGCGTTGAAGGTCGAGACCTTTTGCCCCGCGACGAGCGTGTTTAGTGCCTGCGCGATGTCGCCAACGCGCACGCCGAGGTCGCCTGCGCGCGCGCGGTCAATCTTGACGCGAAGCTCGGGCTTGCCTGTAATCAGAGTCGAGTCGGCGTCCACCACGTCCGGGATGGTCTTCATCTTCGCCAACAACTCTTCGGAATACTTCGTCAGCTTCTGAAGGTCCGGGCCGCCTATGACGTACTGAATATCCGCATTGCGGAAGCCGCCGCCCGAGATGGCCGCGACCTGCTGCACGCTGGTGCGCAGCTCCTTGGGGTATTTCGCCACAAGCTCGCGCGCCTTAATCATCAACTGATCCTGCGTCTCCTTGCGCTCCTTAATCGGCACGAGCTTGACGTAGATGGAGGCGCTGTTGACCAACTCCTGCTGGCCGCCGCCAATGGTCACGAGCGTGGCCTCGACGCCGGGAAGCCGTCGCATGTCGGTCGCAATCTTTTCCACCAGCGCGGAAGTCGCCGGAAGCGTGTAGCCTTCGGGCGCGCGCACGTTGACTTCAAACTGCGACTGGTCATCCACGGGCAGGAAGTTCTTGCCGACGAACTTGAAGAGCGGCACGATGCTGATAATCACGCCCACGCACATCAACACTATCGCCCAACGGTGCGCCATAGACCACTTGAGCATCCACGTGTAAGTGCGGTCAATCGGGCGATACCAGCGAGATTCCTTCGAGCTGTGGCCGGATTCCTTCTTCGGCTTCTTCTCTTCCTTTGAGAGCGCGGCAGCTTCCGGCTGAAGCGGCGCGGCCTCGTCCCGAATAATCGCGTCCACGCGGCTCGTCGTCGTTGCCTCGCCGTCCGACACGTTCTTCTCCGGCCCCTCTTCGGCCGCGACCACGCGCGACTCGTCCGCCAGACCGACAGGCGCGTCGCCCTCCGAAGGGACGCTGCCCGCGCCGGCCGGAAGCGGGTCGTCTTTGCGCTTAATCAGGCGCGCGGCGAGCATGGGCGTTAAGGTGAACGAGACGATGAGCGAGACGGCGATGGCGAACGACGCCGTCAGCCCAAAACTCGACATGAAGCGGCCGACGATGCCGCCCATGAAGCCGACGGGCAGGAAGACGGCGAGCAAGCTAAGCGTCGTCGCCATGACGGCGAGGCCGATCTCTTTCGTCCCCTGAATCGCTGCCTGGAAGGGCGGCGTGCCCTTCTCTTCGATGTGGCGGAAGATGTTTTCCAAAACCACGATTGCGTCGTCAATCACGATGCCGACCATGAGCGTGAGCGCCAGCATGGTGATGTTGTTCAGCGTAAAGCCCATCGCGGCCATCAGGCCGAAGGTGGCGATGATTGAGGTCGGGATGGCTATCGCCGCGATGAAGGTCGAGCGTATGCTCCAGAGGAAGATGAAGACGACGATGGCCGCCAGGATGCCGCCCTCGACCAAGTGCGTCTGGATTGCTTCGAGCGATGCCTTGATGAAGATGGACTGGTCGCCGACGATCTCTGTGCTGAACCCAGGCGGCAGCGTCGGCTTAATCTCCGCCAGACGCTCCTTGACCGCGTCGGCCACGGCGACAGTGTTCTGGCCCGACTGCTTCGAGACGACGAGCGTGACGGCCGGCTGACCGTTCAGAAGCGCCTGCGTGCGCTGCTCTTCGGCCCCGTCCTCTATGTATCCGATGTCACTAATCTTGACCTGATAGTTGCCGCGCGTCGCGACCACAAGGTTGTTGAAGTCCGACGGGTCCGTGATGCGGCCCATCGTGCGCACGGTCAACTCGCGCGCGCCTTCGTCCACGCGCCCGCCCGGCACTTCCATATTCTGCGCGCGGACGGCTGCGGCGACTTCCGCGACCGTCACGTTGTAGGAGCGCAGCTTGTCAGGGTCAACCCAGACTTGAATCTCGCGCTGGCGGCCGCCGACAATCTGCACCTGACCGACGCCGTTGATGGACTCTATGCGCTCCTTAATCTGCTTGTCCGCCACGTCCGTCACCTCGCGCAAAGAGCGCGGCGCGGAGATGGCTATGCGCAGGACGGGCGCAGCATCCGTGTCCAGCTTCTGGACGATAGGCTCCTCGGCGGTTTCGGGCAGGTCGCCGGTAATCAGTTCGACCTTGTCGCGCACCTCCTGCGCGGCCACGTCGGCGTCCTTCTCAAGGAGGAACGTGATGAAGACCTGCGAGACGCCTTCGACCGAAGTCGAGCGCAGCTCGTCAATGCCGCTGATGGTGTTGACCGCGCCCTCGACCTTGTCCGTGATCTCGGTCTCGACCTCCTGGGGCGACGCGCCCGGATTGACGACCGTCACGGTGATCGTCGGCAGGTCAATCTTCGGGAACAAGTCAACGCCGAGCGATTTGTAGGAGAAGAGTCCGACCACCGTCAGCGACAGAATCAACATCGTCGCGAACACCGGGCGGCGGACACAAATTTCAGCAAGCTTTTGCATGGTACTCAGTGGTCAGTAGTCAGTGGTCAGTGGTCAGTAGGAATCAGTTCTTCAACTGACCACTGACTACTGACTACTGTTTGACGGGTGACCCGTCGTTCAACAATTCCACGTTGCCGGTGGCGACCTGTTCGCCGGAGGCGATTCCGCTTTTCACTTCGACGAGGTCGGCTTCCGATTGGCCGAGTTGGACGATGCGCTTTTCGGCGCGGCCGTCCTTGATGACGAAGACATAGTTAGTGCCCGACTCGGCGCGGACAGCGCGCAAGGGGACGAGCACGGCCGGGCTCGTCTGCGGTTGCAGAATGCGTACGGTGGCGAACTGCCCAGGCTTCAGGAGGCCGTCGCCGTTTTCGACCTCGGCCTCGACCGTCATCGTGCGCGAGTTCGGCGTCACGCTCGGCGCGACGTGATGCACGCGCCCGCTGAAGTTGCGGTCCGGGTAGGCGCTGACGTTGACCGAAATGCTCTGCCCGACCTGAATGGCTGTGATCGCCTGTTCGGGGATGTCTATGCGCACGCGCAAGGGGTTGGTCTTAACGACCGTGGCAACCTTGCTCGACGGCGAGACGTACTCGCCCAGGTCCGCCGGGCGGTCCGAGACGTAGCCGTTGATGGGCGAGAAGACGACGGCGTAGGAAAGGTTACGGCGCGCGGCCGCCACCTGCGTCTCGGCGCTCGTCACGGCGGCGCGCGCGGCGAGCACGGCGGCGTAGTCCTGCCTGGCCTTGTTCAAAGCCACCTCGTACTGCTCGCGCAACTGGTCGCGCTGCGCCTTCTGCTGGTCGTAAGACGAACGCGAAACGTCGCCCGTCTCGATTAATCGCTCCTGGCGGCGAAGCTGCGTTTCGGCCAACTGCCAGGAGACGCGGGCGGCGTTCACGTCGGCCACCCGCGCCGGGTCGAAGTTCTGCCCCGGCCTGACATTGATCTTCTCTTCGGCCTGGCGCACGGCCGCCTTCGCCTGTTCGAGTTGTGCCAGTGTCTGCTCGACGCGGATGCGCGAATCAACGCTGTCGAGCCGCACGATCAACTGGCCCTGGCGGACGTAGCTGCCTAGTTCGACGCCGACTTCCACGACCTTGCCCGCGATTGACGGCGCAACGTCCGTCTGTTCATCGGCCGCGAGGCTGCCCGTGGCTTCGAGGAAGCGCGGCAAATCGCGCGTGATGGCGGGCGCGGTCGTCACTTCGACCGTGGCGGTG
>DATFCB010000338.1:0-8259 GCA_035253525.1 Pyrinomonadaceae bacterium
TCGACGTGCTGCTCGAAGAGGTGCTCGACGTGCCCCAATCAAAACCCGTGAAGTCGAAACCGCCGCCGGTGCGCCCGGCATTTCCTCCGCCGGGAGTCGCGCCGCGCGCGGCGGCCTCGGCCAGGTTGTCCGAATACTGGCCGAAGCGGTCGTAGACCTTGCGCTTCTTCTCGTCGGAGAGCACGTCGTGCGCCTCCGTGATCTGCTTGAAACGCTCCTCGGCCGACTTGTCGCCCGGATTCACGTCCGGGTGATACTTGCGCGCCATCCGGCGGTAAGCCTTCTTGATCTCGTCCGGCTTCGCGTCGCGCTTGACGCCGAGCGTCTGGTAGTAATCTTGTTTAGCCATGACTTAAGTTTCAAGTTCAAAGTTTCAGGTTTCAGGTTCGCTGAAGGAACTTGAAACCTGAAACCTGAAACCTGAAACCTTACTTATTTTCGTCCACGTCAACGTATTCGGCGTCAATCACGTTGTCGTCGCCGCCGGATGTGCCCTGCGAGGACTGGCCGGAGGACGCGCCCGCAGCCGACGCCTGCTCCTCGCCGCCTTCCGTGCCCGCCGTAGACGCGCTGCCCTGCTGCTGGTAGAGCGCCTCGGCGATCTTGTGCGAGGCGGTTTGCAGCCGGCTGAAAGCGTCGTTCATGCGCTCCACACCGCCCTCTTCGGTCGCCTTCTTGGCGTCCGCGAGGGCCGCTTCGACCTCCGATGCCGCGCCTGCGTCGAGTTTGTCGCGGTTCTCGTTGAAGGTCTTCTCGACCTGGTAGGTCAGAGAGTCAAGGCGGTTGCGCGCCTCTATCTCTTCGCGCTTGCGCTGGTCTTCGCCCGCGTGCGACTCGGCGTCGCGCATCATCTTGTCAATCTCGTCCTTCGAGAGACCCGAAGAAGCAGTGATCGTGATCTTCTGCTCACGCCCCGTGCCCATGTCCTTGGCAGAGACGTTGACGATGCCGTTGGCGTCTATGTCGAAGGTCACTTCGATCTGCGGCATCCCGCGCGGTGCCGGCGGAATCCCGACGAGATGGAACTTGCCTAACGTGCGATTGTCGCCCGCCATCTGGCGCTCGCCCTGAAGCACGTGGACCTCGACCGACGTTTGATTGTCCGAAGCCGTCGAGAAGACTTCCGACTTGCGGGTCGGAATCGTCGTGTTGCGCTCGATGAGCTTCGTGAAGACGCCGCCCAGGGTTTCGATGCCGAGCGAGAGCGGCGTCACGTCGAGGAGCAGGATGTCCGTCTTCTCGCCGGAGAGAACGCCGGCCTGCACGGCCGCGCCGACCGCGACGACCTCGTCAGGGTTGACAGACTTGTTCGGCTCTTTGCCGAAGATGCCTTTGACTATCTCCTGCACTTTCGGGATGCGGGTTGAGCCGCCGACGAGGACGACCTCGTCAACCTTCTTCGCGTCAATGCCGGCGTCCTTGATGGCCTGCTCGACAGGGTTTTTAAGCCTCTGAAGAATAGGGTCAATCAACTGCTCGAACTTGGCCCGCGTCAGCTTCATCACAAGGTGCTTCGGACCCGACTGGTCTGCGGTGATGAAGGGCAGGTTGATTTCCGTCTCCATCGCGGAAGAGAGTTCAATCTTGGCCTTCTCGGCGGCCTCTTTGAGGCGCTGCAAAGCCATCTTGTCGTTCGACAGGTCAATGCCCTGGTCTTTTTTGAACTCTTCCGTGATCCACTCCATCAGGCGCTCGTCTATGTCGTCGCCGCCGAGGTGCGTGTCGCCGTTCGTGGACTTCACCTCGACGACGCCCTCGCCGACTTCGAGAATCGAGATGTCGAAGGTGCCGCCACCGAAGTCGAAGACAGCGATGGTCTCGTCCTTCTTCTTGTCCAGCCCGTAGGCCAGGGCGGCCGCGGTCGGCTCGTTGACGATGCGCATGACTTCGAGGCCGGCGATGCGTCCGGCGTCTTTGGTCGCCTGGCGCTGCGCGTCGTTGAAGTAAGCGGGGACGGTGATGACGGCCTTCTCAACCTTTTGTCCCAGGTAGTCCTCGGCCGACTGCTTCATCTTTTGCAGAACCATGGCCGAAATCTCGGGCGGGCTGTAGTCCTTGCCGCCCGCGTTGACGCGCACGTCACGGTTTCCGGCGGCCTGAACTTTATAAGGCACCTGTTTGATCTCTTCGCCGACCTCGTCGAAGCGACGGCCCATGAAACGCTTGATCGAGTAGACCGTGTTTTCAGGGTTGGTGACGGCCTGGCGCTTGGCGACTTGCCCGACGAGGCGGTTGCCGTCCTTGGTGAAGGCGACGACTGAAGGCGTGGTGCGCCCGCCTTCCGAGTTGGTGATGACGGTCGGCTCGCCGCCTTCCATCACGGCCACGACGGAGTTGGTCGTGCCCAGGTCAATTCCGATAATCTTGCTCATTGCTCTCTTCTCCCAACATTAGTTGACCGCTCTCCCAAGCAAAATGGGGAAAACGGCCTCGTGATGCGCCCGCCGCTCGCTCTGACTCGCCGCACAAGGGCACACACGGCCGCGGCTCGATGATTACGGGTTGAACGCAGTCTTAATATAATATGTGAGTCCCTCTTTGTCAACTTTTAATTAGGCCATCGGGCGCATCTTTTTACGGCGAGTCAACTGGTGAAATATTGGGGTTTAACCGGCGGGATGGGCTAAGCAAACGGCCCGCCGAGGGGGACGAAAGCTCACTCGCCGTTCTGTCTGCGCTCTTCGTTGAGCAGGCGGGAGGCGAAAAAGATGTAGTGTATGCCGGAAAGCACTGCGAAGCCGAAGACGGTCGTGTAGACGGTCGGCAGGTAGCCGCTCAGGGAGGGGAAGCTGGCGGCGACGAGGATGAAGGCGATGGCTAGAATCTGGACGGTCGTGTTGATTTTGCCGAGCCAGGAGGGGCGAAAACCGCTGAAGCCGGTCACTATGTTGATGGCCGCGGCCCCGACGACGATAAAGACATCTCGGCTGATGACGGCCACGGTCACCCAGAAGGGCACTGGGAAGTGGCGCGGCAGCGGCTGCGGGGCAATCGCGGGTATCGAGAGGACTATGAAAGAGGTCACGAGCAGGAGCTTGTCGGCGATGGGGTCGAGGATCGTGCCGAGCTGCGAGCCCTGTTTGAAGCGGCGTGCGATGAGACCGTCCAGCCCGTCTGTCACGCCGGCGAGGACGAAGACTGCGAGCGCCCACTCGAATTTCCGCCCCATGAGGAGCGAGACGAAGACCGGAATCAGCGCCATGCGGAACATGGTCAGCAGATTCGGCACTGTCAGGATGCGCGACGAGACGGGCGGGGCCGCGGCTGCTTGAGCTTCGGCCGGTTTGGATTTTTGCTTTTCGACCGCGACCGGCTGAAGTTTCGGCTTCGTCATTTCAAGTCTCAAATCTCAAATTTCAAATCAAAATATCGCAGCTCAAAAGTCTTACCGGCGGAGCATCAAAAGCCGCGCATTATAGTGACGATTGACGAGGCGGCGCAAGCGCTGTGTAAATATCAAGTCAGTGGTAAACCGTTGACGCGACGGTCGCGCTGTTGTCGTGCGCCACGGCGTCGGGCGTCGGCGACTCGACCCTCACGGCGTTGTTGACGATTGTCCCCTCCGTCAAGTCCTCGTTGACGGTGGCGATGATGGTGACGGTGGCCGCGGCCCCCTTCGTGAGCGAGGGAAAAGTCACCGCGCGGTTGTTGCCCGTGCCCTCGCAAGTGCCGCCCTCTGTCGCCTTGCACGAAACAAATGTGAGCTGGCCCGGCAGCTCGTCCACGAGCTTCACGTTGTGGGCGGTGTCCGGCCCCTTGTTTGTCAGCGTGACGGTGTACGTGACGTTCTGGCCGACGGTCACAGGGTCCGGCGCTGCGCCCGCCTGCACGGACAGATTCGCGGACTGCGTCATGGGCCAAACCACGGGCACGAGCAGCATGACGACGGCGAAGACGGCGACGGTCAAAATCGAGCCGACCTTGACGAAGTCGAAGAAGCGGTAGCGCCCCGGCGTGAAAATCAGAACGCACGCGGGCTCAAGCGGCGTCAGGAACGAGCACGACGCGGCGTAAGTAACCATCACCGCGAACGTGCGCGGGTTGAGGCCGAGGCTGACGGCAGTCTTGACGGCGATGGGGACGACGACGAGCGCGGCCGCCTGGTTGGACATCGGCTGCGTCAGCGCGACCGTCAGGACGAAGAAGCCCGCGAGCACGGCCAGGCCCCCGTAGGAGCCTACGCCCTGGACGATCAAATCCGCGAGATACTTGTCCGCACCAGACTTCTCCAGCGCCGTCCCGAAACTGATCATGCCCGCGATGAGCACAATCAAGCGCCACTCTATGAGGTCGTAAATCTCCTGCACGCGGACCGCCCGCGAAGCGAGCAGGATGAGGACGCCGAGCAGGACCGCGACGGCCAGTGGAACCTGCGGCGGGTGCGTGATGGAGAAGAAGAGAAAGACGCCGAAGGCCAGCAGCGCCCAACGCCGCTTGCTCGCGCGCCCGCGCCGCTCCGACACGTCTTCGAGAAGGAGGAACTGGCCGTCCGCCACCAACTGCTCGATGAGTTCGCGCTTGCCCTGCAAGAGCAGCACGTCGCCGAAGCGCAGAGGGAGCATGCTGATCTTCGAGAGCAACGCGACGCCCTGGCGGTTGACGGCGAGCACGGTCAACTGAAAACGCTGCCGGAACCTCAAGCCCTTGAGCGTGCGTCCGGTGAAGTCGGACCCGCGCAAGACCATCGCCTCGAACAGCTCCACGTCGCCCGATTCGAGCACGCGGTCGCTCAGCTTGAAGTCGGCCCTGATCTCGATTCCCGTCTCGTTCTTGACGCGCAGGATGTCTTCGATGCGCCCCTGCACGAGCAGCAGGTCTTCCGCCTCAATCTTCTCCCTCGAACTCGGCGCGATGCGGCCCTGCTTGCCGCGCAGGATGCCCACGACCGTCAGGTCCAGCTCGTCCGAGAGGTTCGCCTCGGCCAAAGTCTTGCCGACCAGGGGCGAGCCGGGCAGCACCAGCACCTCGGACATATACTCGCGTATGTGATACTGCTCCGTTAGGTCCTCCGCGCCGCCGCGCCGTGGCAGCAGTCTCAAGCCGAGCAAGAGCATGTAGAGCAGGCCGACGGCGACAATCGCGACGCCGACCGGCGTCAGCTCGAACATGGAGAAGGGCTGAAGGCCGTAGCGCTGAATCGCGCCGCTGACGGCCAGGTTCGTGGAGGTCCCGATGAGCGTGCAGGTGCCGCCGAGAATCGCGCCGAAGGCGAGCGGCATCATGAGTTTTGACGGCGGGACGCGGGCGCGCGCGCACATCCCCAACACGACTGGGACAAACATCGCGGTCGTCGTCGTGTTCTTGAGGACCGCGGCGCAGGCGGCGGCGACGACCATCACGAGGACCGTCAGGTTGAACTCGCGCCCGCCCGCGATCCTGTGCAGCCTGCGTCCGACCACGTCTATGACGCCCGTCTTGACCAGCCCGCCCGTCAGGATGAAAAGCCCGGAGATGGTGATGACGATGTCGTTGCCGAAGCCCGCGAACGCCTCGCCCGCCGTCAAGACGCCCGTCACGACGAGCGCGATGACGAGCAGGATGGTGACGATGTCAATCGGGATGCGCTCCGTCGCAAAGAGGACGACGGCAACAAAGAGCAGGACGATGACAATCGCGATGGGACTCATAAAATGCTAAGCTAGCAATCAGCAATCAGTAATCAATAGTCAGTAATCAGTGAAAGGCATTTTAGCTGACAACTGATTACTGACTACTAATTACTTCTAAGGGGTTTCGAGATGACAGAGCATTGCATTCTTGTGATCGAAGATCAAGAGGATTTAGCCGAGCTTTACGAGACGAGGCTCACGGATGCCGGCTACAAGGTCCGGGCCGCGTTCACGGGCGAGGAAGGGATCGCGGAGTTCAGGGCCAACGGAGCGGACGCGGTCCTGCTGGACATGACGCTGCCAGAGATGCACGGGACGAAGGTCTTGCACGAGATTCGCAGCGTCAACGCGAGCGTCCCCGTCCTGGTGATTTCGGCGGAGACGAGCGAGCAACTGCGCGAGCAGTGTGAGCGCCTCGGCGTCCAGGCCTACCTGTCAAAGCCCGTCAATTATGACGCGCTGCTCGCGGCGCTTGAGGCCGCGCTCGAAACTCCCCCGGAAGACGCAGAACTCGTCACGCTGCGTCTCCCGTCGCGCGTCGTCCGCCAACTGAGCGAGGTTGACTCCAACCTTGAGCGCGCCATCACGCAGTTAGTCGAAGAACGGCAGCAGGCGAAAGGCGCGGCGCGAAAGTAATAACTGAATCAAAGTTAAGTTTTGTCCTCCCTTTCGCCTTTCCCCACAGGTGGAAGAATTCGGCTGGTCTGCCGAGCCTCGCCCTCAGAACTTCTTAAAAAGAAACTCAGAAAGATTTCAGAGTTTTCTAACTACGCCGCTGGAGGTCCACGAGTATTCTCCGTCGTGACAAGGCAAAGCGCGTCGTCGCGGGCTCGGAAGTAAGAAGCCGGAAATTGCCTGTTCGCCCCAATCCACTTTCTGAGACGGAGAATAACCATATGAGAAGCCCAGTATCCGGGAGCTTAGTTCACGGCGTCACGATGTTAGCGCTGGCGGGCCTCTACATCTTTTTCACCCCGCGAGTCGAAGCCGCGAACGGCCCGTTCAACGGCAAGATTGCTTTTGTGAGCACTCGCGACTACGCCACCGGCAGCTATGAGATTTACACGATGAATGCCAACGGCACATCGCAGGTCAATATCAGCAACAACCCGGCGCAGGATACTGCTCCGTCATGGTCGCCCGACGGGACGAAAATCGCTTTCCAAAGCGACCGCGACGGGAATTTTGAAATCTACGTCATGAATGCCGACGGCAGCAATCCGACGAGATTAACTTTCAATTCACTCGGAGATGAAAATCCTGTGTGGTCGCCCGACGGAACGAAGATCGCTTTTCAAAGCGACCGCGACGACCCCGGGAACTGCAACGGCGGGGGGTGTGTGTATCACCCGGATATTTATGTGATGAATTCGGATGGGACAGGCACGGTACGATTGACGAACCATCCAGCCAAGGACGGCTCACCGTCATGGTCGCCTGACGGGACGAAGATAGCCTTTCAAAGCGACCGCGACGGGAATTTTGAAATCTATCTGATGAACGCGGACGGTTCAGGCCAAACGCGACTGACGAATAGTAATACGGCACACGACTTTTCCCCCGCTTTCTCGCCCGATGGGACGAAGATTGTTGTTGACAATGGGAATCAAGTCTTCGTGATGAATGCCGACGGCACGGGCCAGACACAATTAACATCCTCCGGCGTTAGTAGCTCGGCGGCTTTCTCTCCCGACGGTAAGAAGATCACTTTCGAAAGTCCCCGTGACGGGGCGGGATATGAAATCTACGCCATGAACGCTGATGGCTCGAATCAAACGCGGCTGAGTGATAGCCCGGGAGATAACCTTGATCCCGCCTGGCAGCCGGTCCCGAAGATTGACACCGTCGGCGTCTTCCGCCCTTCAACCGGACAGTTTCTCCTGCGCAACTCCAACTCCGCAGGCCCGGCCAACATCACCGTCAACTTCGGCCAGGCGGGCGATCAACCGCTGGCCGGTGACTGGAACGGCGACGGCCTTGACGACGTAGGCGTCTTCCGCAACGGACAGTTTCGCTTGCGCCAGCCGGTCTTTTTTAACGGCCAGCCCACGAACGTCGTCACCACGATTGACATCAACTTTGGAGCGCCCGGAGACCTCGCAATAGTCGGCGACTGGAACGGCGACGGCATTGACACGCCCGGCGTCTTTCGTCCCTCGACCGGACAGTTCCTGATAACCAACAGCGCTAACGTAGACAACTCGACGCCGCGCGCCGTTATCCTCAACTTCTCCGGGAACGAGGGAGACAAGCCCGTCGCGGGCGATTGGAACAACGACGGCCGCGACACGGTCGGCGTCTACAGAGAGTCGGCCGCGTGCGCCTTCCTCCTGACCAACAACAACTTTTCGATTGGCATCATCGCCACGGGCTTCTGCGCCGCTCCTCCCGTCTCGCCCGTCATGGGAGATTGGAACGGCAACGGCGTGGACACCAACGGCGTATACAGCGGCTCGCAGTCGGCCTTTTTGTTGAGCAACAACCTGACCGGCCCGCCGGAGTTTCAATTCAGGTTCGGCCTGCCCGGCGACTTGCCCGTCGCAGGCGATTGGAACGGCGGCAATCCTTAGCCTAAAGAAAACGTCTCACGCAAAGGCGCAAAGACGCAAAGAAGACAAGCAAGCCTTTCTTTGCGTCTTTGCGCCTTTGC
>DATFCB010000339.1:0-2301 GCA_035253525.1 Pyrinomonadaceae bacterium
AGAGCGTCGAAGTCCTCGAAGACCGCCGCGCGAAAAGACAAAAGGTAAGTAGTGGTCAGTAGTCAGTGGTCAGTGGTCAGTTAAGACCGAAAACAAGAAGGCGGTCGAGTGTGATTAGCTCGGCCGCCTTCTTCGCTTTTGCTTTTAACTGACCACTGACCACTGACTACTGACCACTACTTACCTTTTGTCTTTTCGCGCGGCGGTCTTCGAGGACTTCGACGCTCTCTTTGACGCGTGTGTAGATGCCGTCTGAGTCGAGGCCGTATTTGGCGAGCAGGAGTTTGGCGTCGCCGTGTGTGACGAGGCGGTCAGGGATGCCCATGCGGACGACACGGACTTGATCGAGGAGGCCGTTCTCTTCCAGAAGCTCCATCACGGCGGAGCCGAAGCCGCCCGCCAGATACGCTTCTTCGACGGTGACGATCAGGCGCTTGGTGCGGGCCAGCGCGAGCAGTAGTCCTGAGTCGAGCGGCTTGACGAAGCGCGCGTTGACGACCGTCGTTTCGATTCCGTCTTTCGAAAGGTTCTCGGCCGCCGCGAGCGACGGGTGAACCATCGAGCCGTAAGCGACAATCGCCACGTCGCCCCCGCCGTCGCGCAGGATTTCACCCTTGCCGATTTCCAGAAGCTGCGGCTCGCGGGCTATGTCCGCACCGACGCCGTTGCCGCGCGGGTAACGCAAGGCCGCCGGCCCCTTGTGCTCTATCGCCGTCAGCATCATGTCGCGCAGCTCACCCTCGTCCTTCGGGGCCATCACGACCATGTTCGGCATGGGCCTCAGGTACGCTATGTCCAGAAGCCCATGATGCGTCGGGCCGTCCGGGCCGGCGATGCCGCCGCGGTCGAGCGCAAAAGTGACATCGAGGTCCTGTATGCAGATGTCGTGCATCACCTGGTCGAAGCCGCGCTGTAGGAAGGTCGAGTAGATGGCGGCCACGGGCTTCAAGCCCTCGCAGGCCAGCCCGCCCGAAAAGGTGACCGCGTGCTGTTCGGCGATGCCCACGTCGAAGGCGCGCTCCGGGAATTTTTCGAGGACGAACTCCAGGCCCGTCCCGTCGGGCATGGCCGCCGTCAGCGCCACGATCCTTTCGTCTCTCTCCATCAGCTCGCACATCGTCTTGCCGAAGACGGACGTGTAGGTCGGCGCGGTCGAAGACGATTTGACGGGCTTGCCCGTCTTCAAGTCGAAGGGGCCTGTGGCGTGCCAGGCGTAGTAATTCTTCTCCGAGGCCGGGTAGCCTTTGCCCTTGGTCGTCAGCGCGTGAACGATGACGGGGCCGTCCTTGACCTGCTGCGCCTCGCGCAAGGCCGCGACCAGCGTGCGCGGGTTGTGGCCGTCAACGTAGCCTATGTATTTGAAGCCCAGCTCGCTCGTCAGCGCGCCCGGAAGCACGGCTGCGGCGAGCGCGTCCTTGACCGTCTTGGCCGCATGGTGCAGGCGAGCGCCAAGCGCGGGGATGGAGAGCAAAGTCTCGCCGACTTCATCCTTGAAGCGGTGATAGCCTTGCGCCTCGCGCAGGCGGTTGAGATAACCCGTGAGCGCGCCGACTGCGGGCGCGATAGACATCTCGTTGTCGTTGAGAAGGACTATCAGGCGCGTCTTTAGGTGGCCCGCCTGGTTGATCGCCTCCATAGCCATCCCGCCCGCCAGAGAAGCGTCGCCGATGATGGCGCAGACGTGGTGCTTCTCATTTTTGCGGTCGCGCGCAATCGCCATCCCGAGCGCGGCCGAAATCGAGGTCGAGGCGTGCCCCGCGCCGAACGTGTCGTACTCCGACTCGTCGCGCTTGAGAAAGCCCGAAAGCCCCCCGTACTGTTTGATGGTCGGAAGCTGGTCGCGCCGCCCCGTCAGAATCTTGTGAGCGTAAGCCTGATGGCCCACGTCCCAGACGACGCGGTCGCGCGGCGTATCGAAGGCGTAGTGGAGCGCGACCGCCAGCTCGACCGCGCCGAGGCTCGCGCCCGTGTGGCCGCCGATGCGCGACATGGTCTCCAGAATGTATTGCCGTATTTCGTCCGCGACCGTTTGCAACTGCTGTGGCGCGAGGCGGCGCAAGTCCGCAGGCGAGTTGATAGCTTGTAGGAGTTTCATTGCGTCAAATATTGTAACGCGGGCCGAACGGTTTTGCTATCTCACGAAAGATTAACAATTTCGCCACACAAAACTCTTCGCGTCTTTCTTCCAACGACCTGGCCCGCCGACCTCTCTTCCTCTTTCCCTTCACCGCACTCGCGCTTTCGCAAGTGCTTTGTCTTGCAAAGCGATTTATACACCCGAGCCACAGCGCGAGTCAATGG
>DATFCB010000340.1:0-2183 GCA_035253525.1 Pyrinomonadaceae bacterium
CGGTCGGCGTGGCGCGCGTACCGTTGGTCGTGCGTCACCATGCAGATGGTCGCCCCTCCCTTGTGCAACTCCTGCAAGAGCGACATCACCGCCTCCCCGTTGATCGAGTCCAGGTTCCCCGTCGGCTCGTCCGCCAGCAAAATAGCCGGCTGCCCCGCCACGGCACGCGCCACAGCCACTCGCTGCTGCTGACCGCCCGAGAGTTGACTCGGCAGATGTTTCGCACGATGCGCCATCCCGACTCGCTCTAACGCCTCCGTGACTCGTTGTTTGCGCTCTGACGCGCTCATGCCTCGATAGGTCAAGGGCAGCTCGACGTTTTCGTAAACAGTCAAATCGCCGATCAGGTTGAAGCTCTGGAAGATGAACCCGATCTCGCGGTTCCTGATTCGCGCTCGCTCGGCAGGGTCCAGGCTCTCGACGGGTTGGCCTTTGATCTGGTAACTGCCCTCTGACGGGGAATCAAGCAATCCGAGGATTGAGAGCAGTGTTGACTTGCCGCAGCCCGAAGGCCCGGCAATCGAGATGTACTCCCCGTCTTTGATGTCCATGTGAACTCCTGACAGGGCGTGCGTCTCCACTTCATCCGTGTAGAAAATCTTCTTGACATCATCCAGTTGAATCAAGCTACGGGCCGAAGCGCTCATCTCCATCTCCAATCTTCGTTTCGGTATGGGTTAAATCGTTTCATCTCACTTTGAGTACGACGAAGGTTAAGTCGTCGTGCTGCGGCGTCCCGCGACACCAGGCCAGGACGCGCTCGACAACAGCGGCGCGCACTTCTTCCGCCGGGAGGTGCGCGAAGGTGCAGAGCAGTGCCTGCAACCTCGCCTCCCCGAACTCTTCGCCCTCGACGTTCAGCGCCTCCGTCACGCCGTCCGTGTAACAGAAGAGCAGATCGCCGGGCCTCAGTTGGACAGTCTCCTGCTCGTAACAACTCCCGTCGAACAAACCGAGTGCCATGCCGCCCGTCGTGAGTTTTGTCCACACAGGCCCGGTGGTCAGACTTTCGTTGGCCGTCATGACGGCGGGAGCAATCGCGGACATCGAGCGCGGGGCGCGTGCGTGTGCGAATCGCGCGGGTTCGTTTTCGCCCTCGGTCACTGCCCTGAGCAGGAGCGGCGAATTGTGTCCCGCGTTGACGTAAGTCAATTGACGGCTCGCCTCGTCGAATTGGGCGTAGAAGAAGGTGACGTAGCTGGCCGCGCTCGTTGACCGCCAGAGCAGCCGGTTCATCTCGCGGACCAAATCCGCCAGCGGGTTTTTATTCCCGATGATCTGACTCTGCGCCGCCGCCAGGCTGCGCAGCGACGCCTGCACGATGGACATCAGCAGCGCGGCGGCGATTCCCTTGCCCGCCACGTCAGCGACCGCAACACCTATCTCGCCGCTGTCGAGCTTGAGGAAGTCGAAATAATCGCCGCCCACTTCGCGCGCCGGCTGGCAAAAGCCAGAGAGGTCCAGAGACTCCGTGGCGGGCGGGGAGGACGGGAAGAGGCGCTGCTGCACCTCTGTTGCGAGCGCCAACTCGCGGCGCAGCCGTTCTTCCTCGACGATTCGCCCGATGAGCTTGGAGTGCTCGATGATGAAGGCCAACTGCCCTGCGACGGCCGCGAGCATCTGCTTGTCTTCGACGGAAAAAGGTCTGTCGTTCGCCCTCGGGCCGAGCGAAATGATTCCGACCAGCTCGTTCCTCATCAGCACTTGAAGCAGCAACCTTGAGTCGAGCTGTTGAAGCATCTCAATCTCGCGCCGGCGCACTTCTTTGACCTGGCGTGGGGCCGAAGCGAGAGAGCGCGTCCACGCCTCGAACTCCTGCGGGTTGACCCCGAGCGGGGCGCTGAGGTTCCGCAGGCGCTTGACGATGAAGGCGTCGCCGGAGAGCGACAATTGCTCCGCCGCGCGTGGTTCGCCGTCTTGCTGCGAGGAGATGCGGCAGACGTAATCGCCGCCGTGGTCGTCTCGGACGAGAATGGCGACGCGGGTCGTCTGCAAAGCCTCCTCGATCTGCCTGACGACGAGCCTGAAGAGTTGTTCGAGCGAGGCGCTGGCACGCGCGGCCTGGCCGAGGTCGAAGAGGATGCGGCGCTCGTCATAGACTTCCGGCGCGAGGCGGCGCTCAAGGGCAGCCGCCACACGCTCGTTCACGAAAAGTTGCAGCAGCCCCAGCGCAACGAGCGCGG
>DATFCB010000341.1:0-3262 GCA_035253525.1 Pyrinomonadaceae bacterium
GGGGCATCCGCGAGACGCTGCGCGCCGTGTTAGAGGACGAGGGGCTGACGGCGGACGCCGTCGCGTCGGGCGAAGAGTGCCTGAAGGCTTTCGAGCGCCGCTCCTACGGCTGCGTGTTGTTGGACGTGTGGCTGCCGGGGATTGACGGGATGGAGACTCTGGCACAGTTGCGCGCGCAGGGCGCGGACGCGGCGGTCGTGATGATCTCGGGCCACGGCAACATCGAGACGGCCGTGCGCGCGACCAAGCTCGGCGCGTTCGACTTCATCGAAAAACCTCTCTCCATCGAGAAGACAGTGCTGACCGTGCGCAACGCCTTGCGCCAGCGCGAGCTGGAACGCGTCAACGCGCAACTCCTCTCCGAGTTGAACGAAGAGTATGCGATGGTCGGCGAGTCGGTCGCGATGCGCGCGCTCAGGAAGCAGATCGCGGTCGTCGCCCCGACAGACGGGCGCGTCCTCATCTACGGCGAATCCGGCACGGGCAAAGAACTGGTCGCGCGCGCCGTCCACTCGCAGTCGCGCCGGGCCAACGTCCCCTTCATCGAAGTCAACTCGGCCGCCATCCCCGAAGAGTTGATCGAGTCGGAACTCTTCGGTCACGTCAAGGGCGCTTTCACGGGCGCGACGGCGGCGAAGAAGGGGAAGTTTGAATTGGCGGACGGCGCGACGCTTTTTCTGGACGAGGTCGCGGACATGAGCGCGAAGGTGCAGGCGAAGGTCCTGCGCGTGCTGGAAGAACAGCGGTTTGAGCCGGTCGGTTCGGGGACGAGCGTGCGCGTAGACGTGCGCGTGCTGGCGGCGACCAACAAACGTCTGGACGTGGAGATAGAGCAGGGAAGTTTCCGCGCGGACCTCTTCTACCGCCTCAACGTCATCCCGTTCGAGCTGCCCCCTTTGCGCGAAAGGCTCGAAGACGTGCCGCTCCTCGTCGAGCACTTCAACCAGAAATTCTCGACCGCCTACGGGAAGAAGCCGAAACGTTTTGAGCCGGACGCGATGGAGGCTTTGCAGAACTACTCGTGGCCGGGCAACGTGCGCGAGTTGAAGAACACAGTCGAGCGCGTCGTAATTATGAACTCGAAGATCAAGGTCGGCGTCGCGGACCTCCCGCCCGTTGGCGGCGAAGAGCCGCCCGCCGCCTCCTTCCGCTTTCCGTCATTTAAGGAAGCGACCGACGCCTACCACCGCGAGTTCATCCAGCGCAAACTCGCCGAGGCTGAAGGCAACGTCACCCGCGCCGCCGAACTGATGGGCGTTGACCGCAGCCACCTCTACCGCCGCATGCGCGCCCTCGGCATACAGGGCCGCAGCGAGCGCGGGCTCGCTTCTTAGCATCAAAGCTAAGGCATATTGGTCAAAGCAAACTCCCCTTAAATTTGACAAGGCCAGACAAATACCGTATCTGTTAAGTTTGGTTTTCGTGAGAAAATCGTCACCGTGCGGTTGTAGTTTTAGAGAGCAAGATGGATTACACGACTAGAGAGCTTTTGAAGCGTTACGCGCGGCTGGCGTTCGGGCAGCCGTTCGCGCCGGTGTTGTTGAATATTCTGGTGACTTCGGTCTGCGACATGCGTTGCACGCACTGCTTCTTCACGGACGAGTTGGACGACCGGCCGCGAAAGAAGTTGCAGATGAAGACCGGGGAGATTGAGCGAATTTCGGAGACGCTGGGCGGGAACCTCGGCGTCCTGATTCTCGCGGGCGGCGAGCCGTTCACGCGCAAAGACCTGCCGGAAATCGCGCGCGCCTTCTACGAAAACAACAAGCTGGAATCAATCTACCTGATGTCGAACGGGCAGATTCAGAAGCGCATCATGCCGGACGTGACGCGCATCCTCGAAGAGTGCCCGAAGCTGAACGTCACGGTCGCGCTCGGCATAGACGGGTTGCGTGAGCAGCACGAGAAGATTCGCCAGAAGCCCGGCTCCTGGGACATAGCCATTGACACGGCGCGGCAGCTTCAGCAGATCAAGAAGGAGTACCCGCGCCTGGACGTGCAGACCTGCACCTGCTTCATGAACTCGAACCAGGACACGATCTTCGAGTGGTACGATTTTTTGAAGTACGAGCTGAAGCCGGACAAGGTCAACTTCAACTACATACGCCCGCCGTCAGCCGACCCGAAAGAGTTGGAGATTGACCACACGCGTTATGCTCGTCTGGCGCGCATGATTGACGACGACTCGCGCCACGCAGCCATCAAGAACAATTACGGCGGTGACGCGGGGTTCTTCAAAGCGGCGATTGACATCTACATGCACGGCCTGATTGCCAAGACACAGGAGGAGCAGAAGGCGCAGATGACCTGCTACGCCGGGACGGCCGGCGGCGTCATCTACGACGAGGGCACCGTCTCGTCCTGCGAGAACCTTGAGCCGGTCGGGAATTTGCGCGATTACGACTGGAATTTCCAGAAGCTCTGGCTTTCTCCGGCAATGAAAGCGCGTCGCCGCAAGGCATCGGACGGCTGCTTCTGCACGCATGAGTCTAACAGTTATTACCCGAGCCTACCTTTCAACCCGAAGCACCTGATTCAGATCAAGAAGCTGGAGCGCGAGATGAAGAAAGCGCGCCTCGGCGCGGGCGAGCCGCAGGCAGGCGGCGTTACGATCAAGGCGTAAGAGGTCAGGCGCGCGTGGGAGCGCGCTGGAGGGGAATGTTTAGAGAGAGGGTTCCGAAAATCCTGATCATCTCGTCCGACACGGGCGGCGGTCACCGTTCGGCGGCTGCGGCCATTGTCGCCGGGGTGCAGAAATTTTTTCAGGGAGACTCGTACACCGTCCGCGTCGTGCGCGCCATCGAAGAGTCGCACGAGGTGACGAAGAAACTTGTCCGCCTCTACAACTGGGTGCTCCGCCACAAGCAGCACTGGATGAAATATCTCTACTGGGCCGTCAACCGCTTCCGCCCGGAGACCAGAGAATTCTTCTACAAAAAGACGGTCGGATACGTGCGCGACCTCTTCGAGCGCTGGTGCCCGCACGTCGTCGTCAGCGTCCACCCCCTGACGCAACACGCCATCGCGCGCGTCCTCAAAGAACTGGGCCTGGCCGACAGGATTCCACTGATTACGGTCGTCACGGACCCGTGCTACGGCTTCTGGAAGGGCTGGGCGTGCGACGACGTGAGGCTTTATCTGGTCGCGAGCGAAGAGGCGCGCCAGCAGTTGATTGACTACGGCGTCGCGCCCGAGCGCATCAAGATTTCCGGGATGCCCGTGCATCATAAGTTCCAGCTCCCAGACGATCAGGCGGCGCGCG
>DATFCB010000342.1:0-5289 GCA_035253525.1 Pyrinomonadaceae bacterium
GGCTTGCCGAGCGTGACATCTGCCCGCATCGTCGGCACAAGTGTCACGATTCTCGCGGAAAATAATCCACTTAGAGCCTGTTTGAAAATTTTTCCTTTGCGACTTTGCGCCTCCAGCGTGAGTCATTTGTTAGGTAAAGAAAGTCTCACGCTGGAGGCGCAAAGGCGCAAAGGAAAAATTTTCAAACAGGCTCTAAGTGGATTATTTTCCGCGCGAATCGTGACACTTGTGCCGACGATGCGGGCAGATGTCACGCTCGGCAAGCCCCAACGAAGTGACATCTGTCCTCAAATTTCGTGACAAACAGCAGATGCGCTCCCAAAATAAAGTCTATATCGTTCGTGCGCTTTATCGTTCGTGCGCTTTTGTGATATATTTCTCGCCTTCTTACCTGGGTCGCGTGCCGCAATGTCAATCCTGACCAATGCTGCGCCGGTAAATCAGATAGTCAAAGGTAAATCAGAGAGTCAATAGCTTGACCCGATACAAATGGACGACGGGTCAAAGCCGGAAATTAAAGTCCCTTGCACGAAGAGAAAGTCTTCGACTTGCTGCCGTCCGAAATTTCCTGTCCATAAGTAAACGCGCACTTTTTGCCGTGTCTCCGGTCCTTACCGGTTAAACCGCAAGCCTGTCCAATCACGGCAGGCAAAGGCCGAGACTAACTTCAACGGCGACCCCCGCGTGGGTCGCGACCTGAGAGACCTAGCAAAGGCGAGGCCCGCAAGCGTGGGCCAGGCTATCGCGAGCGATTTCGACCCGTAAGTCAGCGCTGATAGCTCCGCCTGTGAACCTTATAGACGTACCCTTCGGGGCAACATCTCGCCAACCTAAACCAAATAATTCAGGAGATACAATGAAAAAAAAGAGAGCCAGCAAAACCCAGCCCAAGCCGGTGAAAAGATATTCATGGCGGACCTTGATCGGAGTCGCGACGGTGACGCTCCTCCTTGTCGGCATCGTCGCCGCCATCTCGAAGCAGGACGGACAAACTAAAAAGGCGCAGCCCGCGCAAATTCAAAAGGCGCAGATCGGGCAAGCTCAAAAGGCGCATGTTGAAGAAAGGAAGCCTGAGGTGGCTAAGCAGAGTAACAGACACTACGTAACCTCGAACGCGGCCGGCGAAACCATTGTCCTCGACAGGCAGACCGGCCAGACGCGACGCCTCACACCCCAGGAAGAGAACACGCTGGCCGCTGGTATCAAGCAGTTGGTGAACCCGACCACCGACGGGCTCGTCGAAGTGCGCCACGGCAACGGCGGCGTCTCGATGGACTTGCAGGGCCACTTCCAGAACGTCTCGGTCGCGAAGAAAGAGGCCGACGGGTCGATCACGCAGTCGTGCGTCAACGACCTTGAGTCGGCCGCGGAGTTCTTCGAGATAGACCCCGCGCTCTTAGGCGTCTCTGCTCCGGTCTCGAAGGCCGACGGCCCCTCCTCTAAACTGCCCATCCGCTAGGCGCGAGAACGGAGAATCCCATGACTAAAATATTTCGACCTCTATTGCTATCTCTGTTCTTCGTGGCCGCCATGCTCGTCGCCTCCTCGGCGGCCTTCGGGCAAGCTACGATTGTCATCTTAAACAACGACGCCGCGGGCGTCGGCTTCAACGACACGACCGCCGCCACGCCCGTCGGCGGCAACACCGGCACCACGCTCGGCCAGCAGCGCCTCAACGCCTTTCAGGCCGCGGCCGACAAGTGGGGCGCGACGATTACCAGCCCCCTCACTATCACCATCCGCGCGCAGTGGGCCGCGCAGACCTGCACGGCCAACTCGGCCGTCTTAGGCTCGGCGGGCGCAGTCTTCATCCACAGGGACTTCGTCGGTGCTCCCTTCCCCGGGACGTGGTACAACGAGTCGCTCGGCAGCAAGCTCTTCGGCTCAGACCTCAACCCGGCGCAGCCCGAGATCAACGCGACCTTCAACATCAACCTCGGACAGCCGGGCTGTCTGACCGGCACCTTCTTCTACCTCGGTCTCGACGGCAACCACGGCACGAACGTTGACCTCGTGGCCGTTCTCCTACACGAGTTCGGCCACGGCCTCGGCTTCCAGACCTTCACCAACGCTCAGACGGGCGCGCAGAACTCCGGCTTCCCCGCCATCTACGACCGCTTCCTGATGGACAACTCCACGGGCAAGAGCTGGCTGAACATGACCAACGCCGAGCGCGCGGCCTCCTCCATCAACACGCACAAGCTTGTGTGGAACGGCCCGCAGGTTCAGGCCGACGTGCCAAGCGTGCTCTCGCTCGGCGAGCCGGGCTTGACGATTAATTCGCCCGCCGGAATCGCCGGGAGTTACGATCCAGGCGGCGTCGCATACGACCCCAAACCCCCCGCCGGAGGCATCACGGGCAACGTGAAGCTCGCGAACGACGGCACGGCCCCCGTCGAGGACGGCTGCGAGCCGTTCCCCGCTGGCTTCTTCACGGGACAGATAGCCCTCATAGACCGCGGCACGTGCAGCATTAAGTCCAAGACGCTCGCCGCGCAGAACGCGGGCGCGATTGCCGTCATCATCGTCAACAACGCGGCGGGCAGCCCCGCGCCTGACCTCGGCGACGATCCGGCCATCACGACTCCTATAACGATCCCGACCATCTCTGTGACGCAGGCGGACGGCAACACCATCAAGGCCCAGCTCGGCGGCGGCGTCAACGCGACCATCTTTACCAACCCGGACATACGCGCGGGCGCAGACCAGTTCGGCAAGGCGCTCCTCTACACGCCTAACCCGTTCGTCGGCGGCTCTTCCGTCTCGCACTGGGCCACCACCGCGACGCCGAACCAGTTAATGGAGCCGAACATCAACGGCGACCTGACGCACGAGGTCACGCCGCCGCAAGACCTGACCTTCTCGCAACTGCGCGACATCGGCTGGGTCGCCTCGGCGCTGCCGTTGACGATTGCGAAGACGGCTGGCGACAATCAGAACACAGCGCTCAACGCGCAGTTCGCGACGCCGCCTCAGGTGACCGTGAGCCCAGCCGTAGAGGGCATCACGGTGACCTGGACAGCGAACAACGGCGGGAGCGGGGCGGGCGCAACCTTCCCGAGCACGAACGGCCGTGCGGCCGTCTCGCTCACGAACGCTTCGGGCGTCGCCACCGCGCCGCCGCTCACAGCCAACGGGCAGCCCGGCCAGTTGACGCTGAACGCGACCGCGCCGGGCGCGGGCACGACGACCTTCACGCTGGCGGTTGACCCCGCGCCGGTCTTCGGCCCCGCGTGCGTCACCGACACGACACAGGCAGACTTCGCGGCGGGCGTGACGAACAACACAGACGTGACCACGGTTCCGGGTAGCGTCATTTCGCTCAACGCCGCGAACGTAGACCAGCAGAACTTGAGCGTGACGACCAGCGGGTTCGGGTTCAACGCCACGAACTGGGCCGCACAGACCTTCCAGGCTGGCGTGACCGGGCAACTATCGCGCGTTGACCTCAACCTCTTCTGTAGCGGCTGCACGGGCACGTCCCCGAACATAACCGTCTCGATCAGGGCCACGGGCGCGGGCGACCTGCCGACCGGGGCCGACCTCGCGACGGCCACCATCCCCGGCTTCAACAGCGGGGCCGGAGGCTTCTTCACCGCAAACTTCGCCTCGCCGCCGACGCTGACGGCAGGCACGAAGTACGCGATAGTCATCCGCCCGGTCTCGAACCCGTCGGCGGGCATTTACGCGTACGTCATCAGCGCGACGAACGCGTACCCTGCCGGCCCGCGCTCCGTCTCGTCCAACAGCGGCGGCACGTGGGCTTTGCCGACCTCGTCACCGAACACGGACCTGGGCTTCATCACCTACATGAAGACCGGCAACGCCGCGTCGGGCGATTACGTCTCTTCGTTGAAGGACTCCAATCCTCCGTTCGCGGGGACGAGCCAGTGGGGCACTCTCTCATGGAACGCGACGGTTCCGGCGAATACGACCCTGCAATTCCAGGTCGCGGCCAGCAACAACTTCGGCGGGCCGTTTAACTTCGTCGGACCCGACGGCACTTCGGGAACCTTCTTTACCAACGGCGCGTCGCTCTCGCAGTTCAACGGCATCCGTTACCTGAAGTACAAGGCGTTCTTTACCACGTCCGACCCGAACGCGACGGCCACGTTGAATGACGTGACCATCTGCTACAACAACCCGTCGGCCGTGCTCAACATCTCGATGACCGCGGATCGCAACCCCGCGCCCGTCGAGTTAAACTTCAACTACAAACCCGTCATCACGAACACGGGAGACACGGCGGCGACGAACGTCACACTGACGGACGTGCTGCCCGCGCTCGTGACCTTCACGGCGGCCTCTTCGTCGCAGGGCACTTGCACCTACCAGTCCCTGACGCACACGGTCACCTGCAACATCGGGACGATGGCCCCAGGCTCTACGGTCAACGTCCAGATAACCGTGAAGCCAAGAGAGGAGGGCACTCTCAACAACACGGCGACGATTACGGCGGGGAATTGGAACCCGGCGACGGGCAACAACTCAGCGTCGGTAAACGGGCTGCCAGCGGTCAAGCAGACAGACCTCTCCGTGCAGAAGACGGCCGCGCCCAACCCCGTCTTCGTCAGCCAGAACGTGACCTACACGATGGTGGTCAAGAACAACTCGACCGTCGTCGGCGCAACCGGCGTCGTGCTCTCAGATAGCTTGCCCGCCTCGATGACGTTCGTCTCGGCGACGACCAGTCAAGGCTCGCTCATCACGCCGCCCGTCGGCTCCTCCGGCATCGTGACTGCGAACATCGGCGCGCTCGGCATCGGGGCGACCGCGACCGTAACGGTGACAGTCTCGGCTCAGTCGGCAGGCGTCATCACCAACACGGCCACGGTGACAGGCAGCGAGAGTGACCCGGCGGCGGGCAACAACACCGATAGCGCGACGACGACCGTGACGGCCGTCAACTTGCAGAAGGTGCTGTTAGCCAAGCAGGTCTTGATCGGAGGTTGTGAGAACACGACCGGCAACGTCTACCTGACGGGGCCGGCACCGGCTGGCGGGCTGACCGTCAACCTGTCAACGACGAGTCTGGCTGGCGTGACGGTGCCTGCGTCGGTGTTCATCGCGGCGGGGCAGACGGTGAGTCCGGCCTTCACTGTGACGACCTCGCCGGTGGTGACGAAGCAGGTTGGGTTGGTCAACGCGACGTTGGGAGCGAGCACGGTCTCGCGTAACTTGACCATCAACGTCGGCTCCGGTACTTGCCCCCCATAAAAGGGGACGGAGTCCGGCACGAACGCCGCCGGTTTGGGGCGTAGTGCTCGGCGATGAGCCGTTTAAAACGGC
>DATFCB010000343.1:0-3541 GCA_035253525.1 Pyrinomonadaceae bacterium
CGCCAAAGGCCGCGCCGTCCGTGACGACCGTGTATTCCTGCTTGAGCAACTTCTCGGCGAACTCGCCGGACGTTTTCACCTCGCCTTTCAAGCACCCGCGCACGTCCGGGAAGGCGTAGAACGCGCCCTCCGGCAGGATGCAGCGGACGCCTGGGATGTCGCTGAGCGCGCTTGTTAGCCAGTCGCGGCGCGCGTTGTATTCCTTGAGCATCACCGCGACGGAGTCCTGCGGGCCTGTGAAGGCTTCGACCGCTGCGGCCTGCGCGACCGAGTTAGGGTTGCTCGTCGAGTGGCCTTGCACCTTGAGCATCGCGCGCGTCCACTCGGCGGGTGCGAGCGAGTAGCCCATGCGCCAGCCCGTCATGGCGTACGTCTTCGACAGAGACCCCGCGATGCACAGCCGCCGCCGCAACTCCTGAGGCAGCGTCACCGCGCTGTAGACTTCCGCCGGGGCGTAGACGAAGCGCAGGTAACATTCGTCGGAGATGACGTAGATGCCGCGCTCGTCCACGATCTCCATGATGCGGCGAAACTCGGCGGGAGGAATGACGCGGCCCGAAGGGTTGCACGGCGAGTTCAGTATGATTAGTTTCGTGCGCGGCGTTAGTGCGCGCTCTACCTGCTCGGCCGTCAGGACGAAGTCGGTCTCCTCAGTCTCTATGACGACGGGGGTCGCGCCCGCGAACGTGACGATTTCGGGGAAGGTCACCCAGTAGGGCTGCGCGAGTAAGACTTCGTCGCCGGGGTTGACGAGCGTGACGACGGCGTTGAAGATCGCCTGCTTGCCGCCGGAGGAGCCCATCACCTGCGAGCGGTCGTAAACGACGCCGAACTCGCGCCCGTAGAAATCAATGACGGCCTGCTGGAAGTCGCGCGTCCCGGCCGTCGGCGTGTACTTGGTCTTGCCCTGGCGCATGGCCTCCGCGGCGGCGCGTTTGATGTTCTCAGGCGTGTCGAAGTCGGGTTCGCCCGCGCCCAGGTCCACCACGTCCAACCCTTCGGCGCGCATCGCGACGGCCGCCTGCATCGCCGCCACGGTCTTAGACTCGCGCATGCGCGAGACATTGTTCGAGACGGGAAAGGCCGAGTCTGCTGTTTTTGTTGTCGTCATGAGTTCGATCAAATCGCCGCGCGACGCGAAGCAGCGGCCCGCGCCGCGCGACTAAAAAGTCTTATCTACCTGTTCTTCTTGGAAGAGCTTTTCTTCGATGACCCTTTCCTGGAAGAGCCTTTCTTGGAGCCGCCCTTCTTCGCGGAGCTTTTCTTGGAGCCGCCGCTCTTTTTCCCGGCTTTCTTGCCGCCCTTCTTGCCGCCCTTTTTGGCCGGCGCTGTGTTGACCTTCTTGCCGCGCCCCGACCCGCTCTTTTTACCGCCGCCGGTCATCTTGTTGACCGTGGCCCAGGCGCGCTTCTCGGCTTCGTCTTCCGAGACGCCGCGCTTCTCGTAGCCCTCTTCGATATGCTCGGCCTGGCGCTTCTGCTTGTCCGTGTAACTGGACTTGTCACCTCTTGGCATTGCTTTCATCCTCCCATTGAACGTTGCGGCGCGTCGAATGCGAAGTTTTCTGCGCCGTGTGTTTGTGGAACGACGGTGAGTATATCACGCTTCGTTTTCAACCCTTGTCGAGTTTCTTGCGCATCAGCGCTTCGATTGAGGCCGGGACGAGTCCTTCAATCTTGCCGCCGAGCAGGAAGACCTCCTTGACCAAGCGGGAGCTGACGTAGGAGTAAGCCTCGGCCGGCATCATGAAGACTGTCTCCAGGCGCGGCTCAAGCCGACGGTTCATCAGGGCCATCTGAAGCTCATACTCGTAGTCCGAGATGGCGCGTATGCCGCGCACGATGGCGTCCGCCTGGCGCTCGACGGCGTAGTCCACGAGCAGCCCGCGAAAATCCTCCACGAGCAACCGACAGGAGCCGTGCTCTATCTCCAAGACCACTTGCCCCAACATCTCGCGGCGCTCCTCGATGGTGAAGAAAGGCTTCTTGTCCGGGTTGACCAGAATCGCGATGATGATTTCGTCGAAGAGCTTGCAGCCGCGCTCGATGATGTCCAGGTGGCCGTTGGTAATGGGGTCGAACGAGCCTGGGTAGATTGCGCGTCGCATAGAGTAGCTTTACCGAAAGATTGATGGACCGCCTCTGAACTTAGCACAGCCGCACCCGGACAGACAATTCGATTTCCCGCCGCGTAGGGTGTAATATTCGACTCAACAAGAAGGACACGCAAAAGTATAGCTTCTCCCCGCGCGCCGCTTCGACCAAGCGCTCTCGGTAGTGTCCTTTGCCGGTCGGGAGAAATAATCTTTCGAGGAGGAGAAGAATGTCTTCACAGAAAAGGTTTGCGTGCGCGCTCGGCCTGGCCTTAGCCTTCGGCCTGCTTTTTGTGCCAGCCGCTTCGGCGCAGAAGAGGATGAAACGGCTGAACGATGCCGAGCGTCGTGCGGGTCGCGCCGCGCGAGTCTTCGACCAGATCATGGCGGTGCGCGAGCGCGGGATTCCCAGAAACTTGCTCGACCGCGCCGAAGCGATAGCGGTCTTTCCGGGCGTCATCAAAGCCGCCTTCATCATCGGCG
Organism: Pyrinomonadaceae bacterium; assembly: GCA_035253525.1. Classification (GTDB taxonomy): domain Bacteria; phylum Acidobacteriota; class Blastocatellia; order Pyrinomonadales; family Pyrinomonadaceae; genus QHXM01. The sequence goes on from DATFCB010000343.1 coordinate 2,576, forward strand.
GGCGCGGCGGGCAGGGCGTCATCAGCCGGCGCGTGCGCGGCGGCTGGAGCGCGCCCGCCTTCTTCAACCTGGGCGGCGGGAGCGTCGGCTTGCAGATAGGCGCGTCGAAGACTGACTACGTGATGCTGATTATGAACGAGGAGGGTGTCAAGGGTTTGATGGAGGACAAGTTTGAGTTGGGCGGCGAGATGGGCGTGGCCGCAGGGCCGGTCGGGCGCGAGGCCGCCGCCTCGACCAACATCACGCTCGACGCGGGCATCCTTTCATACTCGCGCAGCAAGGGACTCTTCGCGGGCGTCGCGTTAAAGGGCGCGGTCATCAACCCGGACAACGACCTCAACGAGGCCATCTACGAGGGGAAGAAGGCGAGCGCGGTTTTGGAGCAGGAGCGGGACGTGAACGAGATGCCCGTAGAGGTGCGCATCTTCCCCGTGACGCTCAGCCGCTATTCGCGCAAGTGAGTGAGACATTGTGATAGGAGTTGAAAAGATGAGAAATCGTATTCGACACGTGATGAGTTGCGCCCTGGGCCTCGTCTTGTTGCTCGGCCTGGCGGGCGCGGTTCTGGCACAGAACAAAAACGCGAAGAAGATTACCAGGGCGACGAAGCGCTCGCAGGAGGCGGCCAGAGTTTTTACGGAGATTATGGCCGCGCCGGACAAGGCGATTCCGAAGGACTTGCTGGACAAGGCGGAGGCGGTCGCCGTCTTCCCCAACGTCATCAAGGCCGGCTTCATCGTCGGTGGTCGCGGCGGCAGCGGCGTCATCAGCCGGCGCGTGCGCGGCGGTTGGAGCGCGCCCGCCTTCTTCAAAATGGGCGGCGGGAGCATCGGGCTACAGATCGGCGCGTCCTCCACGGACTTCGTCCTGCTCTTCATGAACCCGGAGGCGCTGAAAGGATTGCTGGAGGACAAGCTCGAAATCGGGGGCGAGGGAAGCATCGCCGCCGGGCCGGTGGGACGCGCG
>DATFCB010000344.1:0-3396 GCA_035253525.1 Pyrinomonadaceae bacterium
GCCGAAGAGTTCAACCTGCGCGTCATCATCAGCGGCGGCGCGGAGAGTTGGAAGGTCACCGACCGTTTGCGGAACGTGCCCGTGTTGCTCTCGCTTAACTTCCCCAGGCGCACGACGGCGCAGACGCCGGACGCAGACCCGGACCCTTTGCGCGTCTTGCGCGAGCGCGTTGACGCGCCCAAAACGGCGGGGCGGCTCAGCAGTGCGCGCGTCCGGTTCGCCTTCCAGTCCGGCGCGATGGAGAACATCAACGACTATCTGGCGAACGCCGCGAAGACGATTGAGAACGGGCTCGCGCGCGACGAAGCGCTGCGCGCCCTGACCATCAACGCGGCGGAAATCTTCAACTTGGCAGACCGCTTGGGCACAATTGAGGTCGGCAAGATCGCGAACCTGACCGTCACGCGCGGCGACCTCTTCGACAAGGGCGCGCGCATCACACACGTCTTCATTGACGGGCAGCCAGTTGATTTGAAACCCGCCGCGCCCGCAGCCGCCCCCGCAGCCGCGACGGGGACGTGGACGCTCAACGTACGGTTGGGCGAGGGTGAGCACTCCGTCACGCTCGCCCTGCAACAGGAGGGCGAGACGTTGCGCGGCTCGATTCAGGGCGCGCTCGGCACGTCCCAGATTGCCAACGCGTCGGTCAGTCCCTCCGGCGAGATACGCTTCACCGTCCGCGTCACCATCGGCGGGCAGACGACCGAAGCGACTTTCACCGGCACAATCGCGGGTAACGGGATGCGCGGCACGGTGCAGGCCGTCGGACAATCACCCGGCACCTTCACAGGCACACGCCCCGGCGCTCCCGCGCCGCCTAAACACAGTGATAAGTGATGAGTGATAAGTGATAAGTTAAAAAAGAGGGTTTTTACTCATCACTTATCACTTATCACTTATCACGGCTTTTGGAGATTGATGATGAAACGGGTGCTGACGTTCGTTCTCTTGGTCGTGTTGACGGGGGCGGCGCGAGAAGTCTCTGCGCAGCGGCGCGAGGCGAATGCGCAGGAGACTTTGATTCGCAACGCGACCGTCCTGACCGTCTCGCACGGCACGCTTCAGAACGCGGACGTACTGCTGCGCGGTGGGAAAATCGCAGCCGTCGGGCAGAACCTGAAGGCCGCAGCGGGCGCGCGCGTCATTGATGCGACGGGCAAGTTCGTCATGCCCGGCATCATTGACTGCCACTCGCACTCTATGCTCGACGCCGTCAACGAATTGACGCTCTCCGTCACCTCTATGGTCCGCACGCGCGACGTGCTGAACCCCACGGACCAGAACATCTACCGCGAACTGGCGGGCGGCGTCACGACCGCGAACCTCCTACACGGCTCCGGCAACGCCATCGGCGGCCTGAACACCGTGGTCAAGTTCAAGTACGGACGCCCCGTCGAAGAGTTCATCTTTCCGGGCGCGATGCCCGGCATCAAGTTCGCGCTCGGCGAAAATCCGAAGCGCAGCAACTTCGTGATCCCGACGCAGCCGCGCCGCTACCCCGCCACGCGCATGGGCGTCGCGGAGGTCATACGCGAGGCTTTCACGCGCGCGCGCGACTACAAGGCGGCCTGGGACGAGTACAACGCGGCCTTGAAGCGCGGCGAGAAGAATTTGATCGCGCCGCGCCGCGACCTGCAACTCGAACCGCTCGTCGAAGTCCTCGAAGGCAAACGCTTCGTCCACGCTCACTGCTACCGGGCCGACGAGATAGTGATGCTCATCAACCTGGCCGACGAGTTTAAGTTCAAGGTGCGGACTTTCCAGCACGTGCTCGAAGGCTACAAGGTCGCGCGCGAGATCGCGCGCCACGGCGCGGGCGCTTCGACCTTCTCCGACTGGTGGGGCTACAAGATCGAAGCCTACGACGCCACCCCTTACAACGCCGCCGTCATGCACCGCGCCGGAGTCCTCGTCTCCCTCAACTCAGACTCGGACGAATTGGCCCGCCGCCTCAACATAGAGGCCGCGAAGGCCATGAAGTACGGCGACGTGCCCGAAGAGGAAGCTCTCAGGATGATTACGCTCAACCCCGCGCGCCAGCTCGGCATAGACGCGCGCGTCGGCTCGATTGACGTGGGCAAGGACGCGGACGTAGTCATCTGGAACGGCCACCCTCTGAGCACGCTCTCGCGCGTCGAGACCACTTTCATTGACGGCGAGATTTTCTTCGACCGCCAGCAGGACCTCGCGCTCCGCGCGCAGCTCGAAGCCGAGCGTAAACAACTGGAGCAGGCCGAGCCCAACCGCGCCCCCGCGCAGGGCACGCCGCCCCCTGCGCCGCGCAGGCCCGCGCAAGCGCACGACGACGTAGACGGAGGTAACCATCAGTGACAAGCGCTTGTTGGTTCAACGTCGGAGAGACGCACGGACGCGTGTCTGTGGAAACGCACGGGCGCGCGGACAAGTTGAAGAGCTTCCCTTTCATCATCGTTGCCGCGGCTGCGCTCTCTCTCTTAACTTTTCTCAACGCGGCGGCGCAGACGAGCGCCACGGCGCAGCAGGGCGTGCTCGCGCCGCAGGGCACTTATGTCATACGCAACGCGCGCATCGTGACGGTGAGCGGCCCCGAAATAGAGAACGGGACCGTCGTAGTCAGGAACGGTAAGATCGAAGCCGTCGGGACTAACGTCTCCATCCCGGCGGGCGCGGAAGAGATTAACGCGCAGGGTCTCACGGTCTATCCGGGCATGATTGACCTTGCGACCTCCATCGGTCTCGTCGAGATCAGCAGCGGCGCGCCCGGCGGCGTTGACGCGTCTGAGGTCGGCGACATCAACCCGAACGCGCGGGCCATCACGAGCATCAACCCGCACAGCGCCTACGTCAACGTCGCGCGCGCGGGCGGCGTGACGAGCGTCGCCACGCTCCCGCTCGGCGGTCTCATCGCGGGACAAGGGGCCTTCATCAACCTGGACGGCACGACCGCCGACGAGATGTCGGTCGTCTCCGCCGCCGCGCTCGTCATCAACTACCCGCGCGTCAGCACCACCAGCTTCGACGCGCTCTTCAACCCGCAGGAGCGCAACATCAACGAGGCGGTCACGACGCGCGACCGCCAACTGGAACAGATGCGCAAACCCCTGCGCGACGCCGAAGCCTACGGGCGCGCGCAGGACGCCTACGCGCGCGACCCGCGCCTGCCGCGCCCGGACCACGACCTCGCGCTGGCCGCGCTCGTCCCTTACGTGCGGGGCGAGCGGCCCGTCATCTTCCGCGCGAACCGCGAGAGTGAGATACGCGGGGCCATCCGCTTCGCCGAAGAGATGCGCCTGAAGCCCGTCATCCTCGGCGGCGGCGAGGCGTGGAAGATAGCCGCTTTCCTGCGCGAGAAGAATGTGCCAGTAATTTTGACCGGCGTGCTCGATTTACCGCCGCGCGAGGATGACCCGTACGACA
>DATFCB010000345.1:0-3232 GCA_035253525.1 Pyrinomonadaceae bacterium
CGCGCAGCAGCCTCAGCCTTCGCCTCAGCCCACGCCCGCCGCGGCCGGGCAGCAGTCGTCGCCCCCCGTTGACCCTAACGACCCGATTGAGCGCATCAAGGACGAGGGGATGAACCGCTCCCAGGTGATGCAGACGTTGAGTTACCTGACGGACGTGATCGGGCCGCGGCTGACCAACTCGCCCGGCATGCGCAGGGCCAACGAGTGGACGCGCGACAAGTTGACGCAGTGGGGCTTGCAGAACGCGCAGCTCGAAGCGTGGGGCCCTTTCGGGCGCGGCTGGACGCTCAAGACTTTTTCGGCGCAGGTCACGGAGCCCGTCGCCATCCCGCTCATAGCCTACCCGAAAGCCTGGTCGCCCTCGACGAAGGGCACGCTCACGGCCAACGTCGTCTACGTTGACGCCAGGACCGAAGCTGACCTTGAGAAGTACAGAGGCAGGCTCAAGGGCGCGATTGTGCTGATGGTCGCGCCGCCCGAAGTCAAAGCGCGCTGGGAGCCGCTGGGCACGCGGCGCGATGAAAAGAATCTGTTGAGGCTCGCCGACGCCCCCGACCCGAAAACGGTCCCGCCCCGCCAGTTCCAGCTCACGCCGGAGCAGCGCGCCGAGGCCATGCTGCTCGCGAAGAAGTATCAGTTTTTCACGGACGAGGGCGCGGCCCTGCTGGTCGAGCCGAGCCGCATAGGCGACGGCGGGACTATCTTCGTGCAGGGCGCGGTCGTGCCGCAGCCCTTCGTCGAGAACCCCTTCAACCCGCCGCCAGGGACTCCCAAGCGCATCAACCCGTATGACAAGAACGCCCCGCAGATCGTCCCGCAGGTCGTCCTCGCGCCGGAGCATTACAACCGCATCATACGCATCATACAGGCGGGCCAGCCCGTGAAGATGAGTGTCAACATCGACGTGGAATTTCAGGACAAGGACTTGATGGGCTACAACACTGTGGCCGAAATTCCCGGCACAGACCTCAAGGACGAGATAGTCATGCTCGGCGGCCACATGGACTCGTGGCACGCGGGCACGGGTGCGACCGACAACGCGGCGGGCGTGGCCGTCGCGATGGAGGCCGTGCGCATCCTGCAAGCCTTGAAGCTGCAACCGCGCCGCACCATCCGCATCGCCTTGTGGAGCGGCGAGGAGCAGGGCTTGCTCGGCTCGCGCTACTACGTCATGAAACACTTCGGCACGCTCGGCGACGGGTCCATTGAGGCGTTCCGCCTCTTCAACTTCAACCAGGGCGCGCCGCCGAAGCTGACCACGGGGCCGGAGCACGAGAAGCTGAGCGGCTATTTCAACCTCGACAACGGGACGGGCAAAATCCGCGGCGTCTACATGCAGGGCAATGAGGCCGTGCGCCCCATCTTCCGCCAGTGGCTCACGCCGTTCCGCGACCTGGGGGCTTCGACGCTCTCGATTGCGAACACGGGCGGGACGGACCACCTCTCGTTCGATGCCGTCGGCCTCCCCGGCTTCCAGTTCATACAGGACGAGGTCGAATACTCTACGCGCACGCACCACTCGAACCAGGATGTCTTCGACCGCATTCAAGCGGACGACATGAAGCAGGCCGCGACCATCATGGCCGCCTTCATCTACAACACGGCGATGCGCGACGAGAAGCTCCCGCGCAAGCCCATGCCCGCACAGTAGGGGAAAGGACGACAAGACGCATGAGCAGCAGGGCCGAGACGACGAGCCGTGGAAGATTACTCAAGCTGACAATCATCCTGGCCGTCCTCGGCCCTCTGTTTATCTGTGGCCGTGCCGCCCACGCTCAGGACAAGCAACCGCCCTCGGCGCGCAAGTTCGACGAGTTCGGCGACATTCAGATGTCAGACCTCAAAGCACGGCTTGATAACTTCGCAATAGCTCTCCAGGGAGAGCCAGCGACGCGCGGCTTCATCATCGTCTACCGCAGCCGCCGCGACCTCCCCGGCCTGAGTAGCAGGCTCGCGCTGCGGGCGAAGGATTACATGGTCAATAGCCGCGGGGCCCCGAAAGAGAGAGTCGTCACGGTGGACGGCGGTCCGGCGGAGTGCCTGACGCACGAACTCTGGGTAGTTGACCCTGGGGCCGCGCCGAAGCCGAGAGCGGACGCTTACTCCCGGACCTTCATCCCGACAGAATCGGCGCTCAAGTTCGACGAACTTTATTACCCCGTGCTGTCAGACCCGCAGGGAGACGATGAGGCGGAGACCGGAATCTCGTCGGATGTCCTGGAGGCGTTCGCCTCGGCCCTGCGGAGCCACCCGCGCACGCAGGCTTACATCATCGCCTACAAACAGCATCAAGCAGACCGGCGCTCCGACGCTCCGGGCGTGGCGCGCCAAATGTTGAGCACCGTGAGGGGGGATTTGATAAAAGCGTACGGCGTCGCGCCGTCGCGAATTAAAGTTGTGGATGGCGGCTACCGCACCTTGAGAGGGGTGGAGTTGTGGATCGTGCCGCGCGGCGTGCACGCTCCCGTCGCGACGCCCAACGCCTTCCCGCGCAGCAGACGGGCCGGGCTTCGGTAAACGGGAAAAGTTTGACAAGCGCGCACGGGCGCAACTATATTCTGGCCCGGACGCTGTCAGCCAGATTCCCGGTCTTACGAAAGCGTCCTCCCTCGCGTCCGAACATCTCCCCCGACAAGCGCAGCGCGGGCTGCTTCTCGGCCACTCATTTTCGAGGACGTGAAATCATGAAACTAAAACTCTTCGTGCTGCTGTTCGCCGCCGCCGCTGCGCTGGGGATCGTTGCCTGCAACTCCAAGCCGCCGACCGCCGCGCTCGTCAACAGTTCCGCCCCGCAGCCCCCGCCCGCGCCTCCGCTTCCAGACGGCGTTGACCCGCCGCACGCGGTTGACACAAGCGGCAAGGCCATTCCCAACGAGAGCGCGACGCAGCCCGACAAGCCCATCATTCTCGCCAAGGACAGCGACGACCCGAAGTCCGGCGAACTCAAACCCGAGGCCGCCTTCGACCACGTCAAGCACAGCACGCTCCCTCTTTACGGCGCGGACGGCAAATCGGTCGCCGCCTGCGTTGACTGTCACCACACGGACCAGCCTTCAAGCACCATCGGCTTCCTGAAAAAGTTCGAGCGCAAAGAGGTCTTGACGACCGCGCAGCTCACGGCGTCGAAGGAGCCTGTCAAGTCTTGCCGCGCGTGCCATTTTCAGCCGTCGGCCGAAGAGACGGACGAGTATCCCCCTGCGAGCGTGACCTACCCGGCGGACATGAAGAGGCC
>DATFCB010000346.1:0-2307 GCA_035253525.1 Pyrinomonadaceae bacterium
GCCTTGATAACGAAACGTCCGCGGAGCGCGCGCGCATATTCCGGCGATTCGTCGCCGTGCAACTGCACCGCCGTCAAGCCCGTCTCGTCTGCGATGCACGCGACCTGTTCCGGCTCGTCCTCGTTGACGAAAACACCGACCTTCATCACGTCATGCGGCAAGCGGGAGACTATCCGACGCGCCACTTCCGGCGCGACGTAGCGCGAACTCTGACGATAGAAATTGAAGCCAAGCGCGTCCGCGCCCGCCTCGACCGCCGCGAGCGCGTCCTCAAGATTCGTGATGCCGCAGATTTTGACGAGCATGAGGAAGACAAATAATTACAGATTTCAGATTTGAGATTTCAGATTTCAAATCTGCTATTTCAATTCCCTTTCTTCTCTCTATGAAACGACCGCAAGTTTCAATTTACGACAAACTGTTTGTAATGGTCGAACCGTTCGAGAATCAAGCTCACATAAGTGACTGGCTCAATGCCGCGGCAGAAGCCGAACTTGACGACGGAGTCGGAGGAGTATTGCTGCGTAGCTTTTTGCAGGAGCCAATATGAAACGTCGTCCCAGCGCGTCGAATCGCCGCCGTACTTTTCGGTCAATCGCTGCGCGTCCTCGACGTGGCCCGCGCCCGCGTTGTAAGAGGCCAGGATGAACTTGAGACGTTCATTCTCGTCCGGGATGCGTTTGGCCCAGCGCTCCGTCAGCCACTTCAAAAATCTGACCGCGCCCGCGACGTTGTCCTCCGGGTCGAGCGCGTCACGCACGCCGTACTCGCGCGCGGTGCGCGGCATCAATTGCAGCAGCCCGGTCGCGCCGGCCCACGAGCGCGCCGCGGGCTTGAAGCGCGACTCCTGAAACGCCTGCGAGGCCAAGAGCCGCCAGTCCCAGTTCAAGTCGGCCGCGTACTTCTTCAAAAGCTCGTCGAACTCGCAGAGCTTGCCCGTCGAGGAAGTCAGGTACTCGCTCGCCACGCGCTCGCGGTAGCTGCGCCGGTCCACGAAATATTTTTTGTAGAGGCGGTCGAAGAGCGAGCCGTTCTGTTTCTCCTCTATCCAGCGGTTCAGCGCGTTCGTCAACTCAGGCGCGTTCTTCCTCACGGCCCACGAGACGCTGTGCGAGCGCCCGACGATGGGACGCACCTTCAGATTCTTGAACTCCGCCTCCTTCAGCTCGGCCAGGTTGCTCTGCATGACGGTGAACTCGACCTCGCCCTTCGCCACTTTCTGTGCCAGCGCTTCGTCCTCTATCTTGCCGCCCATCTCCACGACGTTAACGTCACCGGAAATCTGGTCGGACAACTCGACGAGCGTGCGCTTGTAGGCTGATTTTTCGGGGAGCGTGACGGTCGCGCCCGCAAGCTGCGCGGGCCGCGTGATGCGCCGCGCCTGGATTTCCGTCTCCGGCAGTTCTTCGTCCGGGCCGGGCTGAAGCGCCTTCTCCGCAGGCTCCGGCAGGTTCGCCTTCTCCGGCGGCACTTCCTGCTGCACGAGCGCGGGCTCCGTGCGGTAAAGCTCGCGCGTGAAGGAGACGTTTTGTTTGTCCTCTTCGGTCGGGATCAGTCGCGCCGCACAGATGTCGCCGTCGCCCGCGTTGAGCATGGCGTAGAGGCTCTTGCGGTCCGTGACGACGACGACCTTCAGCGGCACGCCCTGTTCTTTAGCGAACGACTGAAGCAGCTCGAACTCGTACCCCATCGGCTCGCCGCGATAGAGGAAATAGCTGGTCGAGTTGTAGGGCGCGAGGACGACCAACTGGCCGCGCGCTTTGATGTCGGCCAGGTCGCGTTTGACGGGCTCGACCATGGGCAGGTTCGTACGCCGGTCAATCGGGTCAACGGCCTCGAAGTCAGGCGGCTTATGGTTGATGGTGCGTGTGACGAAAAAGATGGTGAGCGCCGAGCAGAAAACAAGCACGGCCGCCAGGATCAACCCCGTCCGAGTTCTCGCAGTCATCGCGTTGGCCCTGTCTCTAACGGAGGAAAGTTGATGGAGGCTGTTTCGGGGGAAGTGTGGAACGAGAGACTTTTATGTCAAAAGCGGCGGGAAGTCAATAACGATGGAAACCTCACACGTCCGCGCCGATCAACTCGCGGAGCGCTTGTCCCGGCCGCCCTGCGCGCATCAGGGATTCCCCGACGAGAAAGCCGCTGTAGCCGAGCGCGCCGAGCCGCCGTATGTCGTCGCCCGATTTCAATCCGCTCTCGGCGACGAGCGTCGTGCCCGGCGAGGCGGCCTGTGCCAGTTCGATTGAAACGTCGAGCGAGACTTTAAAAGAACGCAGGTCGCGGTTGTTGACGCCGACGAGCGTTGCG
>DATFCB010000347.1:0-9515 GCA_035253525.1 Pyrinomonadaceae bacterium
CGCCCATCAGGTACGGGGCCCACAGCACCCCGTCGGAGCCCGGCGGCGCGCTCGCCGCTTCCCTGGATAAAAGGTCATACGGGTCCGCGCCCGTTGCTTCCTCGCCTGCGCCGAAGCGGTCACGGAACCAGCGCAGGGAGAGTCCAGCGGCCTGTGTGACGCCCATCACGTGCCAGCGGCCGGGAATGGCGTGGCAGAAAGTGTGCACGCGGCCCTTCTTGTCCAGGGCCGGGCGCGAGGTCGCGGCGAAGACGACGCCCGACGTGCCGATGGTCGCGCTGACCGCGCCGGGCCGGACGATGCCCATCCCGACCGCGCCCGCCGCCTGGTCGCCCGCGCCCGCGACCACGGGCGTACCCACGCGCAGGCCCGTCGCCTCGGCCCCCAAAGCCGACACGCGGCCCGTGATTTCTGGAGACTCGAACAGAGAGGGAAGATAACTGCGTTCGAGTTCGAGCGCATCGAGCATCGCGTCGGACCAGCGTCGGTTGGCAACGTCGAGCAGGAGCGTCCCCGAAGCGTCGGCCACGTCAATCGCGCGGTCCCCGGTCAGTCTGAGCCTGACGTAATCTTTCGGCAGGAGGATAGTGCGGAACCTCTCCCACAACTCCGGCTCGTGCTTGCGCACCCACAGCAGTTTGGTCAGCGTGAAGTTGGTCAGCGCGGGGTTCGAGGTCAGTTCTATCAAGCGCTCCGCGCCGACCCGCTCGGTGATGGCCTTGCACTCCGGGTCCGTGCGCTGGTCGCACCAGATGAGCGCGGGCCTGAGCACCTCGTCACGCTCGTCGAGCATGACAGCGCCGTGCATCTGGCCCGAAAAACCGACGCAGGCGATCTCGTCCGCGCTGATTCCTTCCTGTGCCAAAACGCCGCGCACGGCTTCGGTCGTCGCGCGCCACCAGTCGCGCGGCTCCTGCTCGGCCCAGCCAATCTGCGGCGATGCGAACGGCGCGTGCTCCGAGGTCGCGGAGGCTACGACCCGTCCGGCTTCATCCACGACCACGGCCCGCGTCCCGCCCGTCCCGACATCTATGCCCAGCAGCTTCATCCCTTTTTCGTGCCTCACACGCGCGCCGTGCGCGCCGCCGCGCGCCGTTGCAGCAGTTGGTCCGCGATGACGCCGAGCAGGATGACCGCGCCCATCACCGCGAAGTTGAGCGAAGAGGGGATGCCCAGCAGGTTGACCAGGTTCTGCAAGACCTGTAGGAGCGCCGCGCCGATGACGATGCCGACGATTGATCCCTCACCGCCACGCAAAGAGCAGCCGCCCAGGACCGCCGCCGCAATGCCGTAAAGCTCGTAAGAGTTGCCGTGGGACGAAGGCGAGACAGAGGACGTGTAGAACGCAAAGACGATGGCCGCGACGCCTCCCAGCAGCCCCATGATGACGTAAGCGCTCGCGATAATGAGCCCGGAGTTGATGCCCGAATAGCGCGACGCCGTCTCGTTCCGGCCGACCGCATACAGATAGCGCCCGAAGACTGAGCGGTGAAGCACGACCCCCATGATGACGCTGATGATGATGAGCAGGACGAAAGGCGTCGGGATGCCGAAAGTGTTGCCGGTGGCGAGGTCGCGCAGCCAGTTGAATGAGCCGGCGGCACCGAATCCCTTCGTCTCGTCGTTGGCGATGAACCGCGCCAGTCCCCTGTAGAAGAGCAGCCCGCAGAGCGTCACGATGAACGGCTGTAAGCGCAACTTCGTGATGAGCAGACCGTGGAGCACACCAAGCGCCATCGCGATGCAGAGGATGACTATGACAGCCAATGCCGCGGGCCATCCCCACTCAGTCAACATCATCGAGATGAGCACTCCGAGCAGGGCCATCACCGAACCGACCGAGAGGTCAATCCCACCCGTGATGATGACGATCCCGAGGCCGATGCTGAAGATGCCATACATGCCTATCTGCCGCGCCGTGTTTTGCAGATTGGTGGGCGAGAGGAATTGGGGATTGATGATCGCAACGACGATGCACAGCACTACCAGCAGGATGAATATGCCGAGTTCTTTTTTCAAGGCTTTTCAGCTCCTCTGACTGTGGATTTTACAGCCCGTCAGGTTTCGACTCCCGCTCACGCCGCCCGCTTGCCGACGGCGAGGCGCATGATGTTCTCTTCGGTGCACTCGCTGCGCTCAAGGATTCCGGTCAACACGCCCTCGTGCATGACGGCGACGCGGTCGCTGATGTGCAAGACCTCCTCCATGTCCGAAGAGATCATCAGGATGGCGACGCCACTCTCGGCCAACTCCCTCATCAGCGTGTAAATCTCCGCCTTCGCGCCCACGTCCACGCCGCGCGTCGGCTCGTCGAAAATCAAGAGCTTAGGCTCAAGCGCGAGCCACTTCGCCAGCACGACCTTCTGCTGGTTACCGCCCGAGAGGTTGATGACGAGTTGCTCAACCGAGGGCGTCTTGACGTTCAGCTTCTTGCAAACTTCGGTTGCCGCTACACGCTCCCGATCCTTGGCGATGAGCCACGCCTGCGCGTAACGCTCAAGCGAGGGAAGCGTGACGTTTTCGCGGATGGGGATGTCGGTTATCAACCCGGCGAGGCGGCGGTCTTCTGGAATCAGGTAGATGCCGTGGCGAATCGCATCCTGCGGCGAGCGGATGCGCAGCTCCTGGCCGCCTATCTGGATGCGCCCGTGGACGGGGCCGTCAATGCCGAAGATGGTTTGCGCGACCTCGGTGCGCCCCGCGCCGACGAGGCCAGCCATCCCTATAATCTCGCCGCGGCCCACGTCGAAAGAGACCTCGTGCTTCGGGTAGCGCAGCGTGCGCAACCGCTCGAACTGCGCATAGCCTCGCGCCCGCTCGCCCTCCGGGTGCTGGTAAAAGGATTCGATGTCGCGCCCGACCATCATCTTGACCATGCGGTCGTGCGTGATCTCGCCCTTGCTCAATGAGCCCGCGTTCGCGCCGTCGCGCAGGACGACGACGCGGTCCGCGATCTGCTCAATCTCGTTGAGGCGGTGCGAAATGTAAATGATGGCTACGTTCTGCGCCTTCAACTCGTGGACGAGAGCGAGCAGGCGGTCCGTCTCCGTTAGCGTCAGGCTCGACGTGGGCTCGTCCATGATGAGGATGCGCGCGTTGAGCGAGAGCGCCTTGGCGATTTCCACCATCTGCTGCTGCGCGATGGAGAGCCGCCAGAGTTGCGTGTTGGTCGGAATCTCAAGCCCGAGCCTTTTGAGGTAGACGGCCGCGTCCGTGTGCATCTTCTGGCTGTCAACCAGTTGGAGGAAGCCACCCTTGACAGGCTCGCGGCCGAGATAGACGTTGGCCGCCACGTCCAGGTTTTCGAGGACGTTCAATTCCTGATGTATGAAGCTGACGCCGAGCTTTGTCGCGTCCGCGACGGCGTTGATGGTGACGGGTTGGCCGTCAATCAAGACCTGGCCGGCGTCCGGCTGGTAGACGCCGCCGAGGATTTTCATGAGCGTGGACTTGCCCGCGCCGTTCTCGCCCGCGAGCGCGACCACCTCGCCCGCCGCGATCTCGAAGTCAACGCCCTTGAGCGCGCGCACGCCGCCGAAGCGCTTCTCGATTCCCCTCATCTGTAAGACAGGAGCACTCATCGAATCACCTCTCAAACCGCGTGAGAATTCAACTCCTTTGCGCCTTTGCGTCTTGGCGTGAGTGGTGTTGTTTTTTCACGCCAAGGCGCAAAGGCGCTAAGAACGACGCACGGGCTTTGATTAACTGCGCCCGCGCAGTTGGTTGATCTTGGTCGTGAACTCGTCCACTTGCGCCTGCTTGATGACGAGCGTCGGGACGAAGACCTGCTTGCTGGCGGGAATCGCCGCCTTGTCGCCTTTAAGGTATTGATCCATCATCTTGATGGCCTGGTAGCCGAACTCGTAAGGCTGCTGCACCACGGTCGCGAAGATGGAGCCGTCCTTGACGCCCGCCAGCGTCTCGTCCTCTTCGTCAAAGGCGATGATTTTAACCTGGCCCACTTTGTTCGCCTCGCGCACGGCGTTGACGATGGCCGGCCCGTTGTAGCTCCAGAGGCCGACGAGCGCGGCCACCTCCGGGTACTTGACCAGCGTGTCCGCCACGTTCGACTTGGCGCGCACGCGGTCCGTGTCGTCGGTCCTGATGTCTATAATCTCTATGTTCGAGCCCTGCAACGCCTCCCTGATACCCTGCGTGCGCTCCTTCGCGTTGCGCGCATCGAGCTTGCCGACGAAGAGCATGATTTTACCGCCGTTCGGCAGCGCTTCTTTAATCAGCCCGCCCGCCTGACGCCCGGCCGCGACGTTGTCCGTGCCGACGTAGAAGGCGCGGTTGCTGTTCGGCGCGTCCGAGTCCTGCGTGACGACAAGCACCTTGCCCGCCGTCTCGTTAATCATCTGCGTCTGATTGTCCGGGTCCACGGGGCTGATGGCGATGCCGTCCACGCCCTTCGCGAGCAAATCGTCAACAAGGCGCTTCTGCTCGGCGGCGGTCCCGTCCGAAGGAATCTTGAATTCGACCGTCACGTCGTTCAACTCCTGGTCGGCCTTCTCGGTGCCCTTGCGCGCGATTGTCCAGAAGTCGGATGCGTTGTTAGTGACGAAGGCCAGGCGACGGCCGCCCCCACCGCCCGGGCCGCTCCCGTCCTTGGTGCAGGCTGCGGCCACAAAGATCAGACAGGTGAAAACGAGTGCGCTCAGAAAGAATTTTTTCATGCTCTCCTCCAATAAAATTTTTAACTCTCGTCGTAGCCGCGCGGGTGATTGGTGTGCCAATCCCAGGCCGAGCTGATAATGGCGGCGATGTCTGGGACGCGCGGTTGCCAGCCCAGGACTTCGCGCGCGCGCCTCGCGTCCGCGACGAGGTGCGACGGGTCGCCCGCGCGCCGGCCCTGCATCTCGACCCTGATCTCCCGATTGGTCACGCGCCGCGCCGCCTCGACCACTTCCAGCACGGAATAGCCCTGGCCGTTGCCGAGGTTGATGGCCGTGGACGCGCCGCCCGCGCGCAGGTAATCGAGCGCCAGGGCATGCGCCTCGGCCAGGTCTGCGACGTGTATGTAGTCGCGGACGCACGTGCCGTCCGGCGTCGGGTAGTCCGAGCCGAAGACCGTGACGGCAGGGATGCCGCCCTGCGCGGCACGCAGGACGAGCGGAATCAGGTGCGTCTCCGGCTCGTGGTGCTCGCCGCGTTCGGGAATCGCGCCCGACGCGTTGAAGTAACGCAGGGCAACGAATTTCAGGTCGTAAGCTCGGTCGTAGTCAGCCATAATACGCTCAACGAAGAGCTTCGACCAGCCGTAAGGGTTGGTCGGGCTCTGCGGGTGCTCTTCGTCAATCGGCATGCGCTGCGGCTCGCCGTAGGTCGCGCAAGTCGAGGAGAAGACCACGCGGCGCGCACCCGCCTCGATGAGCGCGCCCAACAGGCGCACGCCCTGCTCGACGTTGTTCTCGTAATAGAGAGCAGGCTGCGTCACGGACTCGCCGACGTAGGCGAAGGCCGCGAAGTGAACGCAGGCATCAACGTTGTGCTCGCGCACGATGCTCGCGACCAACTCGGCGTCGCCGATGTTGCCCTCATAGAAAGGCACTTCGGGCGCGACTGCCCCGCGGTGCCCGCGCGCTAAGTTGTCGAGCACGACGACCTCTTCGCCCCGCCCGCGTAACAATTCAGTCGTGACGCTGCCGATGTAGCCCGCGCCGCCAGTCACTAAAATCGCCATCCCAACCCCTCTGAATTTCGGCCCAAAAGAAATAACTCAACGAAGCAACCGGCTCAACCCCTTTGCGCCTTTGCGAGAGAAAACCTAAATCACTCACGCAAAGGCGCTAAGGCGCAAAGAAAAGCTTTACGCCTTACGCAATCTGAAATGGCCGAACGCGGCGCTGCCGGGCGACGAGCCGCTGAAGACGTAGGGAGCGTGCCCTGTCTCTTCGCTGTAGCGGCGGGCGACTTCCGCAATCGCTTCCGCGGCGTCGCGCCGGCCGAGGACGGCGACTGTGCCGCCGCTGCCGCCGCCCGTTATCTTCGCGCCGTAGAGGCCGCGCGCCGGCCCCAACTCTCGGACCAATTCCACCAGCCGGTCCGTCCCCGCAGAGCCCAGTCCGCAACGCCCGTAGCTCGCGTGCGACTGGTACATCAACTCGCCCAATAACTCGTTACGCCTCTCGCTCGCCGCGCTGCCGCCGCTCTGCAACAGCTCCGCGAAAGCGCGGACCCGAAAATTCTCATACACCGCGTGGGCCGCCGGCACGCGCACACTGTAAACCCTCTCGGGCTCGATGCGCGTGACGGTGTCCGTCGTCCCGCCGTAGAGCGCCAGGAATTCGTCGCCCCTGAGCGACTCGTTCAGACGCGGGGCGAAACGCTCTTCAAACTCCGACGGCGTCAGGTTCGCCAGATATCCGCCCCAACGCGGGTCGTCAATCGAAACGGTCTGGCCCGCGCCTTCGGCGCTCAGCCCCGAGAGCGCCGCGATGATGCGGTAGCCCATGAAAGCGCCGACGCGCACAGAGCCGTAGTCGCCGCCGCCGACCGAGTGGCGCACGCCCGAATCCAGGCCCCATACCGCCAACTCTTCGGGCAGGGAAACCGTCCCTAACAACTCCGCCGGCTGGCACAAAAGCGCGAGCAGTTGATTCTCCTCGCCGCAGGCGGAAGTCATCTGATCCATCACGCCGCACGGCGCACCGACGACCAGGTTCTCGACCCGCTGGCACAAAATCGCCAGTTCGCGCGCCCCCACGTCAAGCCCGAACGCGGCGGCCACAGCGCTCATCGTCGCCACTTCGAGCGCGGCCGACGAACTGACGCCTTTGCCTTCGGGCACACGCGACCAGACGAGAATGCGCGCCCCGCCGGGAAAACTCACACCGCGCTCGCGCATCAGGACCAGCAGGACGCCCGCGACGTAGGCGGCCCACTGGCGCGAGCGCTCAGTCTCGAAGTACGCCCTGGCAGCTTCGTAACTGACCGGCCCGCCCTCGTTCTCAAAATCCGCCAGCGGCATCTCGAAAGCGATAGCGCGGCTGCCGTCTCTAGACAGTGTGACGATGCGTAGCCGGTTGGAAGCGTCCCTCTGAATGGCGGCGAAGGTCGCCTCGGCAATCGGCAATTCAAGGACGAGCGAGCCGGAATAGTCCGCGATGCCGCCCATCACGTCCAGGCGGCCCGGCGCTCGCGCGATGACCAACTCCGCTCCCATGTCAAAGAGCGTGCTCACTTCCGGGACCGGATAGTCTTTGAGCGCCTTCAGCTTCTCTATGAACTCCGCCACGTCGGGCATTTGTCGCCCCTCGCCATGAGCAAGTTCATCTGCGGCCTGCGGACTTTCGCGCTGCATCTCTTTCATTAAAATTTCAGGTTTCAGGTTTCAGGTTTCAGGCTTTTAACCTGAAGCCTGAAACTTGAAACTAACTGTCTGCCAGGAGCCCGCGCCGCTGAAGGGCTTCGCGCAGGAGGGGTTCGATTTCGCGGCGGATGTGCTCGTTGGCGTATCCGGTCCAGGCTACATCTGGCTCGACCTTGAGCAATGAGTTGAGCGGTTGCCCGCGCTCGTCCGTCACGATGACGCCGACCTCACGCGCGATCAACTCCGTGCACATGTCGTATGGGTGGCAGCAGATGCCGAGCGCCAGCCCGCGGCGTTTAATCACCGCCTCGACGAGCGGGCGCAAGTCCGCGACGAAACGGTCGTGCCCCATCATCAACTCGTAGAGCTGCCCGCCCGACGACAGGTACTGGTCTTCAAAACACTGCGCCTTGCCGGGCTCGACGGGGCCGAGCGCGCCGCGCACTATCTCCTCGTCAATCGCGGCCAACTCGTCGCGCGCGCCCGGAAAGAAACGGGCGATCATGCTGAAGCCGTGGCGTATGGTCGTCGCGCGCGACGGGCGCGGATGCAAAGGCTCGCGCTCGCCCGTCAAACGGTTCAGCCGCTCGCCGTGCGCGCCCTCGCCGCGAATGGCCCAGAGCACGTCGCACAGGTGTTGCTTGACGAGTGGAATCTCCGTCTGCACGGCGACCTCTATGTCTTGCAGGTTCGTTTCAGCCCCGCGATTGCGGGCCACCCCCGTCAAGACCCACGCGCTCCTTTTCTGGTACATGATGCCGCGCGTGCCGTCAATCGGGTCAACGACGACGCGCCAGACGGCCTGAGCTTCCGAAGACCCGCGCGGCAGAATCAACTGCCCGCCCTCTATCCCTTCGGCAACGAGGACGAGCGAGGTGCGCTCAGCCAGTTCCGTCTCGAACATCTCGACGAGGAGTTCTTCGCTGACGCGGTCAACGGCGTAGATGGTGTCGCCCTCGGACTCGTCGTCCGCGACCTCTGCCAACTCGTCCACGCGCGCCCGCTCAGTCTCGGCCACCACGGCGTCGCGCACGCGCTCGTGAACGCGGCGGATGATGTCGAGCATCTCGTGTGTGCCAATTTCCGTGCTCATTTCCTGCCCCCCTCGGCCCTGTGCTTGTAGTGCACGTCGGGTTGGGCGCGAAGCTCCGCGGCCTTCTCTTCAGGTGCCGTGTCGGAGAGGAAGTTGCCGCCGCCGATTTCCGGGCCGGCCAGGTACTTCAAAAGATTCGGGCGGCGCAAAGGTGGGTGAAACTGTATGTGAAAATGGTAAGAGCCGTAGTCGCCGCCGTCGGTCGGGGCCTGGTGCAGCACCATCACGTAAGGGAAGGGCATGTGCCAGAGGTTGTCAAACCTGATGAGCACGTTCTGTAGGGCCGCGGCGAAATCCGTCAGCTCGTCGTCCGGCAGCGCCGCGAGGCTCGGGTGCGTGCGCTTGGGCGCGACGTAGACTTCGTAGGCGTAGCGCGCGAAGTAGGGCATGAAGGCAATCGCCGTGTCGTTTTCGAAGATGATGCGGCGGCCGTCCGCGCGCTCGGCGGCGATGATGTCCTGGAAAAGAATACGGCCGGTTTCGCGCAGGTGGCGCTCGCCCGCGCGCGCCTCCGTCTCGATGGACTTGAAGACGAAATTGGTCGCGTAAATCTGGCAGTGCGGGTGCGGGTTGGAGACGCCCACGGCCTCGCCCTTGTTCTCGAAAGTCAGAACGTATTTGACCTCGTCGCGCCCGCCCAGGTCTTTGTACTGCTCCTGCCAGACGCGGAGCAGGTTGACGACCTCTTCGGGCTCAAGCTCCGCGAGCGTCAGGCCGTGGTTCGGGCTGTAGCAGACGACGCGTGCTATCCCCTGCGCGGGCTGGTTGCGGTAGATGCCTGCGGGCGGCGGAAGGTTCTGCGGCGCGTCGGGGCCGACGGACGGGTGGTCGTTGTCGAAGACGAAAGTGCCCGTGTAGTTATCGTTGCGTTTGCCGCTCACGCGCTCGTTGCCGGGGCAGAGGTAACAGTCCGGCACGTAAACGGGCGGCGGCTCCTCCTCGTGCTTGATTGTGCTCCCGCTCCAGGGCCGGTTCTGCCTGTGCGCCGCGATGATGACCCACTCCTCACGAAGAGGATGCCAACGTTCTTCCCAGTACATAGCTTTCAACCAAACAAAAGTTTCAGGTTTCAAGTTTCAGGTTCCTTGTCTTTAACTTGAAACCTGAAAC
>DATFCB010000348.1:0-2361 GCA_035253525.1 Pyrinomonadaceae bacterium
TTTGCCGGGCGAACCGGCCCTGACGGGATCGCTATCGTTAATCACGTCCGTCTAGTCTATCGGAAGTCCGCGCGTTTGAAAAAGTAGGCGGGCGAGAAAAGTTCTGGAGGTGACTGTTACGCCAGAGAAGCTACGCACACGATGCGGTCAGTCATCCCAGGTTGAGTTTCGCGGTCGTAGCCGCCGAAATATTCTACGGACTCGAACCCGGCCGCCGTCAGTCGGCCCTGTAGCTCCTCACGCGTCCAGCAGCGCATGGTGAAGTCGTAAGCGGAGACGCTTTCGTCGCCGCCGGAAGTCTTCAGGGTGTGCTTCTCCGAAATGTGTAGCTGGCGCGTCTGATGGTCCAGGCGCGTCACGCTGCGGAAGGTGAGTGTGCCGCGCGGCGTGCTGACAGATTTCTCAAAAACGGGCTCGCGCGTCTTGCGGCGGACGGTTGCGTCCCACTCGCGCACGTCCATGACGAGCGCTCCTCCCGGACGAATCGCTCCGGCGAGGGCGACTAATGCCGCCGCGCGGCTCGCATCGTCAAGCAGGTCGTTGAGCACGCCGCGGCAAAGAACTGCGTCGAATGATTGTCGTCCGAAAGGCAGCGCGAGAATGTCGCCTCGCACGAGCGGGAGGGCGGCGGTCGCGTTCTTAACGCGCTCGCGCGCCTCGGCGAGCATCTGTGCCGACATGTCCAGCCCGCAGGGGCGATAGCCGCGGCGCGCAAGCTCGGACGCGAAATGGCCCGCGCCGCATCCCGCATCAAGAATCCTCGCCCCAAAATCTACGCCGCGCTCTCTGAGTAGTCCTTCGATGCCATCACACATGCGCTCGACAGGCCGCCCCGCCAACAAGTCGTACGCCCAGGCATACTCCCCATAAAACGGCCTGTTTGCCACGCGTCTCACCTCTCTTCGGCCAACCTCTGAAGAAATCCTATTCGATTCCAGCCTCGTAGGAAAAGATTTTTGTTCTCTCTCTTTGGGCTACACGGTTGATTCGGCTTGAATTTATTCTTCCTCCAGGTGATTCACCCACTCTTCCACTCTTGCCACGGGCCGCTTTCTTTGATACACCTCTGCTTCGTCAGGAAACATCATCGCTTTCTTGAGAAGTTAGCAGTCTTCCAAAGGAAACATCCCTTCTTCTAAAGGAAGACGACATGCCCCCTGTTGGAAGATTCGAGGATTCCTTTCGTTCTCAGCGTGACTCAAAGGCTCAATCTCGTCGGTTCGTGAGGGGAGGAGAAGACCGTGAAATCAAAAATCAAAGCGGCTCTGTTTTTGATGCTCCTACTGGCGTGCGCCTGGGTTGGCGCGGCGCAGCAGGCGAATAAGGTACAGCTTGTCATAGAGGGCAAGGTCGTGCGCGTCTCGGACGGCGACACCATCACGGTCCTGGACGCGGACAACAAGCAGCACCGCATACGCTTTCAGGGGATTGATGCGCCCGAATCGAAACAGGCGTACGGGCAGGCTTCGAAAGAGAATTTGTCGAAGATGGTCTTCGGCAAACAGGTCACGGTCATCTGGGACAAGGTGGACAAGTACCGGCGCACGGTCGGCAAAGTCCTACTGGACGGGCGCGACATCAACATAGAGCAGATCAAGGCCGGCTTCGCCTGGCACTACAAAAAATACGCTGAAGAGCAGCCCGCCGAAGACCGCGTCACTTACGCCAAAGCTGAAGAGGAAGCGCGCGCGGCCAGGCTCGGTTTGTGGCAGGACCCCAACCCCACGCCGCCCGGCGAGTGGCGTGTCGAGGCCAAGGTCGAGCGTTGGGGGCCGCCGCCGCCCGAAGGCACCGTCATAGGCAACAAGAGTAGCAAGAAGTATCACAGGCCGGATTGCCCCGGTTACCGCGACATGGCCGAGAGGAACCGCGTCTTCTTCAAGACGGTCGAAGAGGCCGAGGCCGCGGGCTACAAGCGCGCGGGCAACTGCCCGCCCGAAGTGTCTTCGGTGCCGACGGTGAAGGTCGCTGCGGTGGCAGCCTCTCCGCAGGAGACGCCGCAGGAGGAGGAGAAGCCTAAGACGACTCCGACGCCCAAGCCCGCAGAGAGTGCGGCCGGCACTGCTTCCACAGGAGATGTCGTCGGCAACAAGAACAGCAAGATTTATCACAACCCCGGGTGTCCCGGTTACAAGAGCGTCTCGGAGAAGAACCGCGTCTTCTTCAAGACGGCGGCGGAGGCCGAGGCGGCAGGCTACAAGCGCGCGAAGAACTGCAAGGCCGGCGATTCGGAAGCGAGTGAAGAGTCTGCTGAATCTTCAAGCACAACTCCTACGCCCGCCGCCGAGAAGCCTGAAAAACCGGCACAGGGCAAAGTCATGCCCGCCGTCGAGGAGACGACTAACACTGCCGAGGCTCCCG
>DATFCB010000349.1:0-2024 GCA_035253525.1 Pyrinomonadaceae bacterium
CCGCTTCGGTCAAGGACGCTTCGGGCGCGGCGAGGGATGTTCCGGTCTCCGAGATAGAGGTCGGCGACCTGCTCGTCATCAAGCCCTCGGACATGATCGCCCTGGACGCCGAGGTCGTCAGCGGCTCCTCCTCCGTGGACGAGTCCACCATCACGGGAGAGCCCTTGCCGAAAGACAAGCAGCCAGGCAAACCTGTTTTCGCAGGCACGCTCAACCTGCACGGCTACATGGAGGCGCGCGTCACCAAGCGGGCGGCAGACTCCACGCTCGCCAAGATCATCGAGACGACATTTCAGGCGACGAAGACGAAGGCCGAGACCCAGAAGTTCATCGAAAAGTTCTCCTCCTACTACACGCCCTCCATTATCCTCGTCGCGCTGCTCCTCGTTTTAGTGCCGACCCTGGCCTTCGGCGCGCCCTTCGAGGCGTGGCTCGGGAAGGCTCTGACGCTGCTGGTCATCGCGTGCCCCTGCGCGCTCGTCATCTCCACCCCGATCTCGATCTATGCGGCCATCGGCAACGCCTCGTCCCGCGGCGCGCTCGTTAAGGGCGGCAAATACATCGAGGCAATAGGGAGGGTCAAAGCCGTCGCCCTGGACAAGACGCGGACGCTGACTTACGGGAAGCCGAAAGTTACGGACGTAATACCGTTCGGCGAAGCGACGCGCGAGCACTTGCTAGCCTGCGCCGCCGGGATCGAGAGCTACTCGGAGCACCCGCTCGCGCAGTCCATCGTCGACGCGGCGCGCTCGGAGAACGTCGTGCTGCACGAGGCCGAGAACTTCGAGGCGGTGCTCGGCAAGGGCGTCAAGGCCGACTGCGTCGTCTGCTACGACCGCCACCACTGCGTCGGCAAGCTGCCCTTCATCACCGAGGAGCACGACGTGCAGGAGGAGGTCGTCGCGCGCGTGGACGCCCTGCACCGCGAGGGCAAGACCTCGATGGTCATCAGCAACAACGACGGCGTCGAAGGCATCATCGCCGTCACCGACGAGTTGAAGCCGGAAAGTAAGGAGGCGGTGGCGGAACTGCGGCGTCTGGGCGTGGAGGTCGTGATGCTGACGGGCGACAACCGCGCGCCCGCAGAGGCGGTGGCGAAAGAGGTCGGCATCCATGAAGTCCGCGCCGAGATGCTGCCCGAAGACAAGGCCGCGGCGATCAGGGAACTCACTACGAAGTACGGCGCGGTGGCTATGGTCGGCGACGGCGTGAACGACGCGCCGGCGCTGGCGCTCGCGTCAGTCGGCATCGCGATGGGGGCCGCCGGGAGCGACACGGCCATCGAGTCGGCCTCAATCGCCCTGCTCAACGACCGTTTGGAACTCGTGCCCTTCCTCTTCCGGCTGGGGCGCAAGACCATCTCCACGATCAAGGCGAACACGGCGCTCGCCGTACTGACGAAGCTCCTGTTCGTCGGACTGGCGATCGCGGGCCTGAGCAGCCTCGCGCTCGCCATCTTCGCCGACGTGGGCGTGACCGTGCTGGTGATCCTGAACAGCCTGCGACTGCTGAGATTCGAGGCCGGGGAGGGCTGACGAACAGTTACGCACGACGGCGTGCGTCGAATGACCCGCTTGCCGGGCGCGCGCGAACGGGGCGTGACGCGGAAGGGGTTTCGGAAGAGGAGATTGAAACTATCGTGATCAAAAGACTCGTGGCCTCGGCCCTGTGCGCGTCCGCTTTCGTCCTCCTTGCGGTCGGGCCACGCGCCGCCCGCGCGGGCGTGCAGACGCGTTCGGTCGCGCGAAGGATTCAGGAGGAGCAGCTGCGGCGCAACGCGCGGATACAAGCGGAGGCAAAGCGCCGGCGCGAGGAGTACGAGCGGCAGCGCCAGGAGTTCAAGCGCCAGGTAGAGCTTCGCCGGCGCAGTATCGCCCGTGCGGCCGGTACGCCCGAAAATCGGGCGCTGAGAAGTCCGGCTGTCATTGGGCGTCGGCGGCGGTCGAGAAGACAGTGAAGGGGAATCAGGTTTAAGCGGATGAGGTCGCGGCGCGCCGTCACATCCATAACCCTCGCCGGGCTGC
>DATFCB010000350.1:0-5456 GCA_035253525.1 Pyrinomonadaceae bacterium
GCTTGCGCGGCGAGCCCCCGTTCGACGGCTCGCAGTTCCCGCCGCTCCCCTGGGGCGGGAAACCTGTCGCGCCAGAGCAGATTCAATTCATAGGCGATTGGATTGACGACAACTGCCCGGCCGACGAGCAGGAGGAAGGAACCGCCTACAGCTTCGACGTGGACGCCATCAAGACCGAGCGGACCGAGAGCACCGTCGCGCCGCTCGTCGAACTGCGCCGCACCAGGCACGAGTTCCGCCCGGCGGCTGCGGGCGAATACAAGTTCCGGCGCGGCGAGTTGAAGCAGCGCATGAACGTGGACTGCATGGAGGAGTCGCAGGTCGAACGCTTGCGCGCGGCCTTCCGCGAGCTTTACGAGTTGAACAAGTGGCCGGAGGACAGCCGCAACTATAACAACCTCGCGCTGATTCACCAGAACCACTGCCAGCACGGCTGGGAGCGCTTCGTGACCTGGCACAGAATCTACCTCTACGAGTTCGAGCAGGGGCTACAGGACCACTTCCCGGACGTGACGATGCCCTATTGGGATTGGGTCATGCCGCAGTACAGGCCAGCGCAGCCGGACAAGGGATGGAGACTCCCGAAGGCGTTTCAGGCGTATCTGACGGAGGACTCGCTCAGGTTCCTGGACAAACACGGCATTCCCGCGAACAAGCTGAAAGATTTGGTCCGCCAGCCGGGCAAACTAGACCCGGCGTACCCTTCGCTGACAAAGTTCTTCGCCGCCGTGGTCGGGGCCGGGGTCGGCGAGGAATACACGAAGGGCGACTATCGTAACCGCTTCATAGACGCGCTGCTCGACGCCAACTCGCTCTGGTATCCGCTGCGCTATCCGGGCGAGTATCAGGACTCCGCGGGCGAGTCTTCCACCATCAATAAAGTGATTCACTACCATTACCCGTCGGAGGAAGACATCAAGCAGATTATGTCTCTGCGCACCTTCCGCGACTTCGGCGGCGGGAGCCTCTACAACGACGCGTTCGGCTTCATCGATCAGAATCCGCACAACACGCTCCACATCTGGACGGGCGGCATGAATCCTCTCTTCGACCCGAACGCGCCCGTGACGAAGGAGAAGCAGGTTCCCACGCCCAAAGACCGCAACCGCGCCGTTCAGGTCGCCGGACGCAAGTTTCATAAGCGTGAAGACCTCTACAGTCAGCCCCAGTTCGGAGACATGTTCAGCAACCTGACCGCCTCTTACGACCCCATCTTCTGGCCCGTCCACGCCAACGTTGACCGGCTCTGGTGGGAGTGGCAGCAGCAGCACCCGGACTCCAACCCCGCGGACCTGGACGCCGTGCTCACCCCCTGGAGCTACACCTCGCGCGACACGCTCGACATGTACCGCTTCGGCTACGAGTACGTGAAGAGCAGTTGCATCATCCCCGTCGGAGCCGAAGTCCCGGTCGGGCGCTTCGTCTCGACGAAGATCGAAGTGCCGGAGTTGGTGCGCGCCTCGTCGGGTGAGGTCGAAGTCCGTTTGCACCGCGTCCCGCAGCTTCCACGCTCGTGCTTCATACGCGTCTTCCTCAACTTGCCGGACGCCGACGCTTCGACTTCAATAGACGACGAGCACTACGCGGGCTACCTCGCCGTCTTCGGCCACGGGGCCTGCTACGGCGGGCCGGGACACTGCGACGTGCCGCCGCCTCGCCGCCGCGACTACGACCTGCGCCCGCGCGACCACAACACGCCGCGCAACCACCGCGTCAGCGTCACGCGCTGCGCACGCAAGCTGTTTGAAAGCGGCGCGACGACTCTTCAGATTACGCTCGTCGTCATCGGCGTGGATTACGAGGAAGACGCGGAGCTGCTGCGCCTCGAAGGTGTTTCACTGAACTTCCTAGACTAAAGAGGAGCGCGTATGAGCACGAACAGTGACTCGGCCCCGGCGTACCGCATACACCCCGGCATCGGCATCGCCCGCCTCGGCGACAGCCCCAAAGAGTTCTGCATCTCGCCGGAGAAGCCCGCAAGCCTTCCCATAGACTGCGACGAGCAGGGCAACCCACGGCTCTCGCCCGACGGCACGACGGAACTCGTCGTCAAGAAGTTCAAGGACGCGCAGGGGCGCATCAAGCGGCAGGCGGCACGCTTCCATATCTACGTCTACGACGACGAGAGCCCCGCGGGCCGCGCGCTCAAGATTGGCGACCCCATCAAGGGCGGCGGCAATCACGGCGTGCTCGTTGACATACAGTGGCAGGTCTACCTCGCGAACAAGAAATCGGTCTGGTACGAATTCGACGCGCTCGCGGGCGAGCGCGGCTACGGCAAGAATCACAAGCGGCGCAACGCGGACATCACTGACCCGGAGGCTCGCCAGCAACTAATCATTGACCCCGGCGCGCGCGTCGTCAACGGGACCACGCGCCGCGCCGCCTCGTTCAGCCGCAGCCATACGGACATCTACGCCCCTACGTTCCCGCCCGACCTGACCCCGAACTCCATCGAAACACTCGGCGAGATTAAGACGGACGCGACAGGACGCTTGCTCGTCCTCGGCGGCCACGGGAATTCTGGCACAGCTTTGAGCGGCCTCGGCCAGCCGAGGATAGAAGACTACGCCAACAACGACGGCTGGTTCGACGACACCTCTGACGGCGTGGTGATGGCCCGCCTCGTGATGTTTTCGTCGGAGGTCGGAAGTTTAAGGTTTGTAGATGTCGAGTACCCCGCGTGGGTCATCGTCGGCTACCCGGCTTACGTCCCCGAAATCCTCGACATCGTCACGCTGGACGATGTCATCTACGACCTTTCGGTGCGCGAGTTCGCCTACCGCACGGACATCTACGGCGAGACGGGGACGTTTGACGACCCCGCGCACATTGACCCGAACAACACCGCGGCGCTCCAACACTGGAAGACGGGCCGCCTCGAATGGAACCCCGATTACAAGCCCTGGTTCTACCGCGACGTTTGGCCCATTCTCTTCCGCGCCGACGAGATGACGCACCTGACCAACGTCCTCGAACAGTCGAACTACCCGCACAACCAGACCGAGCGCGGCAACTTCGACCCGAACAAGCTCTCAGTCCCGCCCTTCGTCAACGAGACGGCCTGGGCCAAATCCAAGCTCGAAGCGGCGCGCGCCAACCAGTCGGGCGCACTCTTCATAGACGCGTTGGAGCCGACGCTCGCCCTGCTTGACGAAGGTCTGAGGACGAAAGCGGACGACGGCCTTGAGCGCGGCTTCGTCCGCGCCATGCACAAGCAGGACATTCGCCGCGAATTGAGAGACGCGCTCCACCAGTTCGCGGAGGCCGTCTACCCGGAGGGCCGTGAGGAGCGCGACGCGGACCTCTACCTGAAAAACTGGAAAGACCTCTACGAGCGCGCGCAAACTGCCCCCGAGACGGACGACTTCAAGAAGAGATACATGGAGGCGAAGACTGCGCTCCAGGACAGCATCGAGCAGATAGAGGATTCAATCTTCAAAGAAGTGACGCGGGAGCCTGGAGTCAAAGAGCGTCTCGTCGCGCGCGCCCTTGACCGCCGCCTCCCCGCCGAGGCCGCGACCGAGCAGGACACGCCGCGCCCCATCGAAGACTCCTTCGAGCGCTTCGTCAAAGAGTTCCGCACGGGTAAGCTCCTCGAAGACAGCTTCGAGCGCGCGCGCAGTGAGTTCACCTACGACTTCTACCGCATCTATCGCATGTACCTTTACGAGTTGCTCCGGCAGCCCGGCGAGGAGAACGCCTTCCGCCTGGGCGGTCGCCCGAACAGCCGCATGTTCAATTTGCCGCTCATGCCTTTGCTCGCGGGCGACAACCCGCTCACGAATCACGTCCCGTCGAAATTCCTGCGCCTCACGGACTATCAGCACTACATCCTGCGGCAGTGGGCCGAGGGGAAGTTCTACAACGAGCAGCGCGAGGGCTGGCTCAAAGACCCGCCGACCTTCGACCCCTACGAGAACTGGGCCAATAAGACGGGGCGCGATTTGGATCAGGGCGTGCTGATGAATCTGCTCGGCGGCGCGTTCTGCCCTGGCGGCGAGGTCGGCTGGATCATACGCAACCCCTCCGTCTACAAAGAACCCTTCCGCCTCAAGGCGGACCCGGACTTCTACAACTTCCGCCAGACGGCCGCGCAGGCTAACGCCGGCGCAGTCTCGCCCGACGACTACGTCTCTTCGGTCGAAGACGCGCTCAGCCAGGACAGCGACTACGAGACGGGCTTGCAGCCCGGCGATTTGACGAAACAGATGGCGCTCCCGTGGCAGTCGGACTTTAACGAGTGCACGACGCAGGACATCAACGTCACCTACGAGCAGTGGAACAACATAGACCCCGACAGGCAGCACGACCCCTGGATGAAGCTCGAAGAGCAGGTGTGGGAAACGCTCTGGTGGCCCGCGCACCGTCCGTTGCAAACCTTCGAGGTCGTCGGGTTCGGCGGGGGCAAGCCGCAGCTTAAATACCTGAACTGGTCGCGCGGCGTCCCGCAGACCAACGCGGGCGACCTGAAGATGGTGACCGAGTGGCGCAAGCTCAGCTTCGTCGTCAGGAATCCTTACATGAGCGCGACGGCGCTCGACTCGCCCTCGCCCGACAGGAAGTACATCAGCGTGGAACGCACGGAAGAGTGATAAGTGATAAGTGATGAGTGATAAGTGATAAGTGATAAGTGATAAGAAGAACCTGCTTTCTTTTACTCATCACTTATCACTTATCACTTATCACTTGTCTTAAAGGAGTGAGCGATGAGCGACAACCCTTTCGTGGGGACTTGGACATACCGTAGTCTTCTGAACGACCCGGACATCACTCAGGACTTCGACAAGCTTGAGTTCGGCCGGGGGAATCTAGTTATAGAAGAGGCCGGGCCGGAAGTTCTTAAAGGGACTATCGGCGGCCCCGGTTGGTCGCTCAACCTACACGGGTCGCGCGGCTACGGCTCGCCCATGCAGGCGCGCTTCCAGGGCAAGGGGCTCGTGGGCGGCGAGGAGTGGGTCTACGACTACATCGGCTGGCTCGTCCCCGTCTGGCCCAATAGTGATTCAACACTTCAGCGCCCGGCCATCGTCGGCTCTGTCACGCGGACCGTTCCGCACTCTTCGGGCAGCGACGGCGGGACCGCACCCGCGGGCGTCGTGGCCTCTTTCTACGCCGTCCGCCAGGACTGAAAAGGGGACGCACCTTCTGCAACCAACTGACGTTGTCATCACGGGCGGCGGGCCGGCCGGCTGCGCGACCGCGCTCTCGCTGCGCGCGCACGCGCCGTCGCTCTCCGTGGTCCTGGTCGAAGCCTCAGCTTACGACCGGCCGCGCGTCGGCGAGGTGTTGCCCGCTCTTGCGCGGAGCTTGCTGGAGCAGTTAGGCGTCCTGAAGGCGTTCGAGGACGAGGGCCACCGACCAGCGCCGAGCGCCGCTGCCGCCTGGGGCCATCCGCTCCTGCGTGAGAATCATTTCATATACACCACACACGGGGCGGGATGGCACCTGGACCG
>DATFCB010000351.1:0-3535 GCA_035253525.1 Pyrinomonadaceae bacterium
TTTATATTCCAATTCAAGGAGCCCCATTAATGCACAGATTTCTCGTCTTGATAGCCCTGCTTATTTTCGGGGTCGCCACGCCCGTCGCCGCTGTGCCGCAGAGTGCGGACAGCACGGCGCGCCTGCTGCGCTTCCCAGACATACACGGTGACTTAATCGCCTTCGTTTACGCGGGCGACATCTGGACCGTGCCCGCTCAGGGCGGCACCGCGCGGCGGCTCACGTCGCATCCGGGGATAGAAATCTTCCCGAAGTTTTCCCCGGACGGCCGCTTTCTCGCCTTCTCCGGCGAGTACGGCGGCACGCGCCAGGTCTTCGTCATCTCGGTCGAGGGCGGCGCGCCGCGCCAGCTCACTTACCGTAACGACGTTGGCCCACTTCCGCCGCGCGGCGGCTGGGACAACATCGTCCTCGGCTGGACGCCCGACGGGAAAAACGTGCTCTTTCGCGCCAACCGCGTCCCGCAGAGCAACCGCCTGGGCCGCCCCTATCTCGTCCCGTTCGAGGGCGGACAGGAACAACCGCTGCCGATTACCGAAGGCGGCAGCGCCAACTACTCGCCCGATGGAACCAAGCTCGCCTACACGCCCATCTCGAACGAGTTTCGCGGCTGGAAGCGTTACCGCGGCGGCCAGTCGCCCGACGTGTGGATTTACAATCTGGCCCAAAATACCGCCGAGCAGATTACGACGACGCGCGCCCAGGACATGGTCCCCGTCTGGCTCGGCGACACTATCTATTATCTCTCCGACCGCGACTGGACGATGAACCTCTTCGCCTACGACACGCGCTCGAAGAAGACACGCAAGGTGACGAACCACACGGACTACGACGTGCTCTGGCCCTCCGGCTCCGGCGACCGTCTGGTCTACGAAGCGGGCGGCTACATCTATCGCCTCGACACCGGCTCGGGCAAAGAGGAGCGCGTCCCCATTCGCGTTTACGGCGACTTCCCCGATACTGTGCCATATTTCAGGAACGTGAAATCGAACATCAACTCTTTCTCGCTCTCGCCGAGCGGCGCGCGTGCCTTGTTCGACGCGCGCGGCGACATCTTCACCGCGCCGGCCAAAGAGGGCGAGGTGCGCAACCTGACCACGTCGCAGGGCGTGCGCGAGCGTGCCCCCGTCTGGTCGCCCGACGGGCGCTGGGTCGCGTACCTGAGCGACCGCTCTGGAGAGTATGAAATTTATGTGAGGGCGAGCGACGGCACGGGCGACGAGCGCAGGGTCACGACCGACGGCGACATCTGGCGCTTCTCCCCCGTCTGGTCGCCAGACAGCCGCATGCTCGCCTACGGCGACAAGCGGCAGCGCCTGCGCTTCGTCAACGTCGAGACGGGCCGGAGCGTGGACGTTGACCGCAGCCCGAACAACGACATCACGAACTATACCTGGGCTCCCGACAGCCGCTGGCTCGCCTACACGAAACTCGGCGACAACCAGTTCTCCGAAATCTGGGTCTACTCGCTCGCGAGCGCGAAGGCGCGCAAACTGACGGGCGGGATGACGAGCGACACCGAGCCTGTCTTCGACCCGAAAGGGCGCTACCTCTACTTTCTTTCCAACCGCGACTTCAACCTGACCTTCAGCGGCTTCGAGTTCAACTACATCTACACGAACCCGACGCGCGTTTATGTCGGGCTGCTCGCGTCGGACGGCCCGGCCATCCTGCTGCCCGCGAGCGACGAGGAGCGCGTCAAGACGAGCGAGAAGCCGCTCACGCCGCCGCCCAACCCCGCGCAAGCGCCACCGCCGCAGGGCGCGAAGGCACAAGCCCCGTCGCCTTCGCCTGAACAGGCTACGCCTGCCGCGACTCCCGCAGCCGAGCAACCGAAGCCGGAAGAGAAGCCTGCGGCCGGGACGGTCGTCGTCAAAATTGATTTCGAGAACTTCGAGGACCGCGTGCGCGCCATCCCCGGCCAGCCGACCAACTATCGTCGTCTCGCGGCAACGCCGGACGGCGTGCTCTACCTTTCTGGCCCAGGCAAGCTCTCGCTCTACAACCTCAACGCCAAGGCCGAGCAGACGATCATCGAGGGCATACTGAACTACGACCTCTCGGACGACGGCAAGCAGTTCATCTTCCAGGTGGGCGAGAATTTCGGCGTCGCTCCCGTAGCGGCGGGGCAGAAACCCGACGCGGGGCTGCTCAAGCTCGACGGGATGACGATGAAGGTCGAGCCTCGCGCCGAGTGGGCGCAAGAGTACACGGACGCCTGGCGCATCATGCGCGACTGGTTCTACGACCCGAACATGCACGGCGTCAACTGGCCCGCCATCCGCGCCAAATACGAACAGCTTGTGCCACACATCAACAACCGCGAAGACCTCAACTTCGTCTTGACGGAGATGGGCAGCGAGTTGATGGCCGGCCACATCTACGTCGAGCGCGGACCTGATGCGCCGCGCCTGGCGCGCACGGACGGTGGACTGCTCGGCGCGGAGTTCACGCCCGACGCGTCCGGCTATTTCAAGATCACGAAAATCTACCCCGGCGAAAATTGGCACGAAAGCTTTCGCTCGCCGCTCACAGAGCCTGGAGTCCGTGCCAAAGTCGGCGACTACGTTCTCTCAGTTGACGGCCGGCCGACGCGCGGCGTGAAGAATTTTTACGAACTGCTGGAAGGCAAGGGCGACCGCGTCGTGACGCTCAAGCTCAACGACCGGCCTGACACGGCGGGTGCGCGCGACGAGCGCGTGCGACCCGTCAAGAGCGAATCGAATTTGCGCTACCTCGACTGGGTCGAGTCGCGCCAGGCGCTCGTTGACCGTCTTTCCGGCGGGCGCATCGGCTACATACACACGCCGAACACGGCGACCGAAGGCAACCGCGAGTTATTCAAGAATTTTTACCCGCAGACGAGGAAAGACGCGCTCATCATTGACGACCGTTATAACGGCGGCGGATTCATCCCCGACCGCATGATCGAGTTGTTGGAGCGCAAGCCGCTCAACTACTGGGCGCGGCGCGGCATCGGCGCAAGCTCAACGCCCGCCTTCGCGCACCTGGGGCCGAAGGCCATGCTCACGAATGGCTATGCGGGCTCGGGCGGCGACGCGCTTCCCTACTACTTCCGCGAGCGCTCGCTGGGCCGCATCTTCGGCACGACGACCTGGGGCGGGCTGATAGGGCTTTCCGGCACGCCGCAACTCGCGGACGGCGGGAGTCTGTCCACGCCCAGCTTCCGCTTCATGGATTTGGAGGGCAACTGGGCCGTCGAAGGCGTCGGCGTTGACCCGGACGTGGAGGTCGTTGACAGCCCCGACGCCGTTGCTCGCGGCGAAGACCCGTCACTCGAAGCGGCCGTCAAATACCTGATGGAAGAACTGCGGCGCAATCCGCCGAAGAGACCAACGCCGCCCGCCCCGCCGGTGATGAGGCAGTAGGCAGTTATATCGGTTTGCAATTGAGTGTAGGTTAAAGAAAAACATCTCATGCCAAGACGCAAAGGCGCGAAGAAAAGCTTAACTGTTTTCTTCGCGGCTTGGCGTCTTGGCGTGAGACTTTCTATGGCTCACACTCAATTGCAAGT
>DATFCB010000352.1:0-4323 GCA_035253525.1 Pyrinomonadaceae bacterium
CCTGCTGGCAATTTCGGCTGCGGTCCGGCCCGCCTCTTCGCAGTCGCTCGACTTTGAGCGCCAGCGCGCCCGCGCGATGCTCAACGCCGTCAAGGAAGACATCAAGAAGGAATATTACGACCCCAACTATCGCGGGATAGACCTTGAGGCGCGCTTCAAGAAGGCGGACGCGGACATCGCAACGGCACCGTCCGTCGGCCAGATCGTGACGATCATCGCGCAGACCCTGCTCGACTTTAAGGACTCGCACACCTTCTTCCTTCCGCCGCGCCGCACTTTCCGCGTCGAGTACGGCTGGGAGATGCAGCTCGTCGGCGACAAGGCTTTCGTCGTGGCCGTCAAGCCGGGCACGGACGCCGCGAGCAAGGGACTCAAGGAGGGCGACGAAATCCTCTCCGTCAACAATTTCAAGCCCACGCGCGACAGCATGTGGATTTTGAACTACTACTACAAGACGCTCTCGCCGCAGCCGAAACTGCAACTCTTCGTGCGGAGCCCCGGCGGCCAGCCGCGCCAACTGGAAGTTGCCTCGAAGGTCGAACAGCTCAAGAGCATCGAGATGGGCTACGAGGTGTTCCAGAAGATTAGAGAGATGGAGAACGACCTCTACCAGAACCGGCACCGCTACGTGGAGGTCGGCGACGACGTGTTCATCTGGAAGATGCCGGCCTTCGACATGGACGAGGAGGACGTTGACAAGATGATGGCGAAGGTCAAGAAGCGCAAGGCGCTCATCCTTGACCTGCGCGGCAACGGCGGCGGCCTCGTCCTCATGCTGCAACGGCTCGTCGGCCACCTCTTCGACCGCGATGTCAACATGGGGGACGCGAAGGGCCGTAAAGAGACCAAGCCGATGCTCGCGAAGACGCGCGGCGCGGACAACTTCAAAGGGCAGCTCGTCGTCCTGATTGACAGCCGCTCAGGCTCGGCCGCCGAGCTTCTTTCGCGCGTCGTCCAGTTGGAGAAGCGCGGCACGGTTCTAGGCGACCGCAGCGCGGGCGCGGTCATGATGTCCAGAATCCACGGGCACAAACACGGCCAGGAGATTGTTCTGTATTACGGCGCGAGCGTCACGGAGTTTGACTGGATCATGAGCGACGGCAAGAGCCTTGAGGGCGTCGGCGTCATCCCGGACAAGGTGATGCTTCCGTCCGCGGCGGACATAGCGGCCAGGCGCGACCCTGTCATGGCCTACGCGGCCTCACTGGTCGGCCTGAATCTGGATGCGGAAAAGGCGGGCGCGCTCTTTCCGGTTGAGTGGAAGAAGTAAAGCGAACGGCCAGGGAGTGAGGTCGGAACGTAGCGGCGGCTGATGGCCGCCGTTACTGCGTTTGGCGCTCGGTCTCCTCTGGTTGTTCCGGCTCGGGCGTGTGGAAAGAGCCGTCCTCGTAGGTGACGCGCGTGATGACGGGGACGATCTTGGCGATTGTTCCGGGCGACTGCGGGTTGCGCGCGTTGACCAGCCCGTAACGCGGCAGCGGCAGCCTCTTGTCCAGGGTCTTCTTCTTGCCGGGGGCTATGCGGGAGCGCGTCGTGACATCGTAGCTGCGTATGGTTTCGCCGGACTCGCGGTCAACGAGCGAGACCGTCCAGTTGACGGACGCGATTGCTTTGGCGCTGCTGTTATTGACGACGACGGAAGCCTTGAACGTGCGCGGGGCCAACGTGCGCCCGGCCGCGCCCTCTGCATGCAGGTCGTCTATCTCCGTGCGCCGGTCATGCATCTCCTGCTCCTGCCGCTGGCGCTGGGCCTCCCGCTGACTGGGGCTCCCTATCTGCGCCTGCGCCGAAGAGATCGCCGCGAACGACAGACCGATAATGAGTGCGAGTTTGTAGAGATTACTTTTCATATGTTGCTTCGTGCGAACGCTTCGGGAGAGTTTGGGGCCGGGAAAACCTTCAACCACTTCACGGACTATAGTCCCAATAGTTCATGCCACGCAAGCCGCCCCGGCAGGACGTGCCATGCAAATCGAACTTCTCACGCCGTCTGTGATAGACTGTCTGTTCTGCCCAGGTAGCCCCTCTTGAGACTATTTTTACGCGTCTCAGAACTTCGGCGCTGGCGGGCCGCGAGTGATTTGTCACCACTGGACGGTTGAAGTGAAGAATCCCCTATGAAGTATTGTCCCGCTTGTAAAGCGAAGTACGAAGACACTGTGAGCTTCTGCGCCAACGACGGCGAGGTGCTCGAAGACGACCCGACCACCATCGTTGATTCCACGCTCGACGGCCAGTACCACATAGAGTCCATGCTCGGCAAAGGCGGGATGGGCGCGGTCTATCGCGCGCGCCACATCCTCTTGGGCGACAAGGTGGCAATCAAGGTCCTGCCGCCGCAGATGCGCAACAACGCCGAATGGCTGCGTCGCTTCCGCCGCGAGGGCCAGGCCGCGCGCCGCTTTCGCCACCCAAACGCCGTCACCGTCTACGACCTGCGCACGACCAGCGACGGCCTCATCTACATGGTGATGGAGTTCGTCGAGGGGCACACGCTCGACGCCGAGTTAAAAAGACGCGGGCGTCTGACGGCGCTCGACGCCTTCACCATCCTTGAACCCATCATGAGCGTCCTCAACGCCGCACACGCGATGGGCGTCGTCCACCGCGACCTCAAGCCGGAGAACATCATGCTCGGCCGCCCCGGCGAGGACGGGCTGCCCGTGACGAAGCTCCTCGACCTGGGCATCGCCAAGATGAAGGAGATCGCGGGCAGCGATGCTTCGGGGACGACCGCGCTGACGATGGCCGGGCAAGTTCTGGGCACGCCCTTCTACATGTCGCCCGAGCAGTGGGGCGAAGTGCCGGACGACGGGAGCGTGGAGATTGACGGGCGCGCGGACATTTACAGCCTCGGCGTAGTCATCTACGAACTGGTCGCTGGACGGCGGCCCTTCGTCGGATTGACACTTCAGGAGTTGCGGCGCGAGCACGTCTCGGTCAATCCGCGCCCGCTCAACGAGGTCGTTTCGGACGTGCCTGAGGCTTTCGGCCGCGCCATCGCGCGCGCGATGTCGAAGGACCGCGGCAAGAGGCAGGCGACGGCCGGGGAATTGGCCGCGGAGCTGCGCGCGGCGTTGGGCCTGCCCGCACTCGCCGGCTCGTCGCCCAGCCTGAATCTGGCGAGCGACACGCACGGCGGCCAGCCCCCGCAGCAGACGAACGTCGGCGACAGTCCCGAAGCGCGCAACACCAACGCCGACCTGATCACGCCGACCATCCTGACGGTTGATGCGCCGGCGCGCGACACGTCGCCGCCGCCGCTCGCGCCGACCTCGCTCGCGCAGATGATGCCGCCCATGCCCCCGCCGGACGCGACCTCGCTGGCTCAGCCTGGGCAGAGTTACAACAGGCCGCCCGAGTCGCCTACGATTGCGACTGTGCAGTCCGCCCCGTCCTACGGCGCTCCGTCAAACCCTTACGTGACGACGGAGCCAACGCCGACGACCAAGTCCTCCTCAAAGACCCCGCTCATCATCGCCCTGGTCGCGGTCCTGCTGATAGGCGGCGGCGTCGGCGGCTGGTTCCTCCTTGGCAACAAGGGCGACTCGACGGCGAACACCAACAACTCGAACGCGAACACGGGCGGCGGCACTGAGAACACGAATGCGAACACGGGCGGCACGACCGATGCCGGGACGGAGGCTTTGCAGTACTGGCTTGAGATAGCGAAGGCAGGCCCGGACGGCGGCCCGGCGCGCGTCGCGCCCGTGGTCCCGCTCGCCTCTGGGCAGTCCTTCAAGTTTCATTTCATGCCGCGCCGCGACGGCTTCGTCTACATCATTGGCCCCGGCGAAGGGGGCAAGCCCACGACTTTTCTGACGGCCGAGCCGGTCGAGGAGAGCGGGCTTGAGTCCAACGAGGTCGAGAGCGGGACGGAATTCGCCTTCCCCGAAGACGAAGAGGGGGCCGAGCACTGGATTACGCTCGACGAAAAAGCTGGCACAGAAAGCTACACGGTCATCTTCTCGCCGACGCAGTTGACCACGCCCGGTTTCCTGACCAAGCAGGCTGGGCGCGAGCTATCCAGCCTGGAGCAGCGGGAGCTTGAGGATTTTCGGGCGAAATATAAGGCAAACCCGCCCGCGACCAGCGTCCTTAACGGCGGTGGAACAGAGCCCTTAGTCTCGGTCAAAGTGCCGCAGGCCGCTGTCAGCGAGCCTGTCATCTTCGACGTCCGCGTCGAGCACAAGTAGTGTGATCCGAACGGGCGCGGTTTTCCGCGTTTACAGATGGCGAAGTCTCATTTAACCGGCTTGGGACCCGAACCCACCGCCCAGACACACTGAGGAGTAATTATGCGTCTCAAAATATTCGTTCCCA
>DATFCB010000353.1:0-2849 GCA_035253525.1 Pyrinomonadaceae bacterium
TCAGCAGCCGGGGCTTTCCTGGCCTTGCGCGCGGACAAGAAGGAGCTGACGGGAATGAGCAGGAAGACGAGCGCCATCATCCCGGCGACGGTCGAGAAGAAGAGGTTGTCCGTGCTGATGAAATTGCCAGAGGACATGTAGCTCAGCCCGGCCAGGCCCAGGAAGCCCAGGGCCATCACGATGCAGACGACGTTCAAGAGAAAATTCTCACTCTTCATCAGGCTGCCCTCCGTCTCCAGTGTGTCGGTCATCGCGTTTCGGTTTCACTCTCCTTTATCTTCCGTCCTCGCTCACTTGTGCTTGCCCTTCGGCTCGGGCTTGGGCTTCTCGGACATCTGCTCGTAGCCGCACCGCTCGCACTGCCAGAGCGGAAAGACCTCGTTCGGGTTGGCCTTGCTCTCGTAGACGGCACGGTTCGACGGGATGATCTTGCCGCCGCAGACAGGGCACGCGCGCCCGCGAAAGCTCATCCGGTCAACCTCCAAAATCAACTCTTCTTTTTCAGACATACCAACTCAAGCTACTTATTGACTCAACCCCTTTGCGCCTTTGCGCCTCCAGCGTGAGTGATTTAAGTTTCTCACGCCAAGGCGCAAAGACGCAAAGAGTTGAGTTTTGGGTTTGATACGCGTTTCCTCGTTCACGACCTCCGACTCGTCGCGCGTCTTCCGCTGCCTGAACACGGCGTAGAAGATTCCGCAGAAGATAGCGACGGGCGGAATCAGGAGCACTAAGACCGCGAGGTTCAGCCGCGCGGAAAGCCTGGCCGCCTCGGGCGCGCCCGCGATGGCCGACTTGCACATCGCGCACTGCGCGGACACACTCTGGCCCGCCGCGAGCAAAAGAGCAACCGCGACGCACGCCGCAAGCGCAAGCCAGACGTGCCGCCTCGCGCCCATCAATCCTCCTCGTCTTCCCCGCTCGTCGTCACCATCGGCTTGTCCGACTCGAACGTGTAACGATGGTCTTTCGACCTGAAACTGTCCGGGAAGAAGACCAGCAGAAGAACGATGCAGACGACGAGCATCGGGATGAGCGTGAGCACGAGGCTCAGACGCTCGAACCTCAGGTGCATGAAATACGCGACGATGAGCGCGGCCTTGATGACCGACAATCCAATCAGAATCGTCAGCATCAGCGCGAACCTGATGTGTATGTAGCCCAGGAAGACTTCGAGCCCGGTCAACAAGAGCAGCCATATCCAGACGGAGATGAAAAGCTTGTTGCTGCCCGCGAAATGCTCGTGTCCGCTTTCGGCGTGCGTTGCCATCTTTAAGACTCCTTGAAGTTTGGCCTTAATGAACGGGCGGAGTAAAGTCCACCGACAGCAGGTAAATCATCGGGAAGACGAACATCCAGACCAGGTCAACGAAGTGCCAGTAGAGGCCGCTGATCTCCACGTCCTCGTGCTTCAACTTTTTGACGCGGGCCGCGACGACCGAGAGATAAATCAGCCCCGTCAGGACGTGGAACATGTGCAGGCCCGTGATGGCGAAGAACGACGCGCCGAAAAGCGGCGACGCCTGCGGCCAGCGCGCGATCCATTCTTCCGGCAGGCTGAACGGCCTCAGCCCCTCGTCGAGCAGGTGCTTCCACTCTATCAAGTGGAGCACGATGAAGGCCGCACCGAAGAGAATCGTCAGCCCCAGCCATTTCCTGACGGCCTTGTAGTCTGCGCGCGCAGAGGCCGACACCCCCATCACCATCGTCAAACTCGACGACAGCAGGCAGAGCGTCATCACGGACGAGAAGACGATTGACGGGTAGAACGGGAACGGCGTCGCCCACTCGGCGGACGAAGCGCGCACGTAGCTGTAGCCAATCAGGAGCGCCGAGAAAGTCAGCGCGTCCGAGACGATGAAGAGCCACATGCCTAGCTTTCTGTGGCCGACGCGGTAGGGGAACGCGCCTCCGCTCCACTCCGTCGTTGTTAGCTGGTCTGCCCTTGCTGCTTCCGTACTCAACTTTCACCTCCAAAGGAAAAGGAGTAAGAACAGGTAAATCCAGATTCCGAACATGAAATGCCAGTAGAGCGCGGCAGCGCCCACCACCGATTGCCGCTTTCGTGCGCCGTTCTCTTCGCTGCGATTGCGCCACGAGCGCAAGAGCAGGTAATCGAGGAAGAGTATCCCGCCCAGAAGGTGCAGGCCGTGCACGCCCGTCAGCACGTAGAAGAAAGAGCTGTGCGGGTTCGAGGCGAGATAGACGCCCGCGGCCGCGAGTTCGCGCCACGCCATCAACTGCGTCGCCAGAAAGCCGAGGCCGAGCACCACCGTCACGAGCAGCCAGCGCTTGAAGGCGACGTTCCGGCCGAGTTTCAGGGCGCGGCGCGCGACCTCGAAAGCCAGGCTACTCAGGAGAATTACGCTTGTGCTCACCCAGAGCAGGCGCGGCATCTGGACGGGCCGCCAGTCGTTCCAGGTGCCCGCGCGGACGATGTAGGCGCTCGTCAGCGCCGTGAACATCATCGCGACGCCCGCGAGCGCGACCAGCATCCCTGTGCGGTATCGGTCGGGCGAAGAGTTGGTGATAGTCGTGCTCATCTTTAATGCTTTCCTCTTCTTACTTCCAGACGAAGAGGAGTAAGAACAGTAGAATCCAGAGTCCGTCCATGAAATGCCAGTAGACCGAGACGACGCCGATGGCGGCCCGCCGCTTCAGCTCCGCGCTTTTTTCCGCCCGCCTGCGCCTCGTCCGCAGCAGCAGGAAACCGAGGGCCAGGATGCCGACCGCGAGGTGCAGCGCGTGCACGCCCGTCAGCAGGTAAAAGAAAGAGCTGTGGTTGTCCGTCGCGAGATAAACCCCTTGCGCGACCAACTCCCGCCAGGCGAAGACCTGTGACGCGAGAA
>DATFCB010000354.1:0-10372 GCA_035253525.1 Pyrinomonadaceae bacterium
ATCACTTATCACTGATCACTGCTTTTACAGAATCAGCGCGGTGATGAACAAGACCACGCCGCACGCGAGCGGCCACAGGTGGCGCGCGTCAATCATACCACCGCGCGCGAGCAGCCTGTGAAGCGGCACGAACAGCCCGAAGGCCACCATGCCGACCCCGGCGGCAATAACTGCTCCGAAGATTGCGCCCACGCCGAAAGCGATGAGACCGCCGACCGCGCCCGTCGCCGCCCCCCAGATAAAACCAATAACCACCGATTCGATCAACATCAGAACCCAGTGGTCACGCTCAATTACCGACGCCATCCCGCTCAGTTTCGAGCCGAAATAATAGCCGGCGAACGCGCAGGCGATGTTCATGGAGAGGAGCAGAGAAAAGAGAGGGAAATTAATGCCGTAGACAAATGAGCCGATGAAGAGCTTGAAGAAGATCGCGGCTGGAGGAAGCGTGCCAAGCAGCAGGCCGAACCTGGCGTACGCCTGTCTGGCCGCGACGGGGTGGCGCATCAGGAGCATCTCTTCCTCTTCGCGCGCGTCGCGGAAAGCACGTTCCTGCTTTTCCGCCAGCTCGTTTTCTCTGATTAGCCAGTTCAACTGGAACTCAAGCTCTCGGTCCGGGGCTTGCTGCCGTTGAAAACTATTTGGGTTGTATATGCTGTGCATGTTTCCTCCTTGGCGGCTCGTCCTTCTTTCGTCGCTTCCAATTGGCGCAGCCGTGCGCACTCTGCGTCGAGCAGTCTTGAAGCACCGCCCGCCGCCGTTTCGTCTTCCAGGAGCGAGAGCAGGTTGAGAGCGCAGGCGTACAGCCTGACAATCGCCACGCTCGCGTGATGTATCGCCGTTGAGTTCTGTCTGTGCGCGTCGCCGGCGCTGACGGTTTCGCGGATTTCGGCGAGGGCGTGCAGGAGTTCTACGCGGGAGCGCGCCTGGTGCAACGCGAGGCGCGCGGCGTTGCGGCTGCGTACGCAGCGGCCGGCGAGTAAGAGGTCCGGCCCAACGCGTCCGGCGACGCGGTAAAGCTCAAGCTCGCGCTGGCCCAAGGGGCCGTCCGGGTCAGTCTCGGCGACGGCCAACGTCAGCCCTATGTATTTCTCCAAAACTTCGCGGACTGTACGGACGACGCGCTCCACCCTGGCGTTCTCCGCGCCCGGCGAAGATTGTGCCAGTTCGGCGAGTCTGTAGAGCCACGAGAGCAGCTTGCTCTGGGCGCGGCCGATCTTTTCATTGAGTTGTGCCGCCTGTTCGTCAAGCGCGGCGGCCGGGCCTCGTTCGTCCGTACTGGGACGGGAGAGAAAAAGTTTCGCGGCGGCCAGGGGCCAGAGCAGCGCCGCGCGCGCGGCCCTGTACAAAGGGCGCAAGCGGCCCGCGCTTCTACGGCACCGGCGCAGGAAGTAGTGGAAACCGAAGGGCGCTCCCGCCGCAAGATAGATGGTGATGGCTTCGCTCAAACGCATGGCGGAAGGCTCCTGGGCAACGCATATGCCAGCCTCCGCGGCGGAGAGTGGTTCAGAAAAGAGAGGCTGATTCCCTCAGTAATTGTGCGATTTTTTGAAAATGAGTGAGTGGCGAGCGTGCGCCCGGCTTCCGCGACGGCTTGGCAAAGCGCGGGAGCGCGGCGCGCGGTTTGGCATTCTGCAAAGCACGCAGGCAACTATATGCGCCCGTCGGAAATCAAACAGGCACTCATATCCCAATGTACGCATTGAAGCCACGACTGATGCGTCCGGCTGACACCCGCGGAACCCGCGCCCTTCGGGAAAATTTTTGGTCCGAGTCGCCCGATGCGGCGTCTAAACAAGTTATGAGGCGAAGAGAGCGGGCGCGGAGTGGCTTCGGCCAGGCTCTTAAAAAATTGTGGCCTCGCGTTTGCAAGAATGGTGGCGCGTCGGCGTTCTAGCGAACATAAAAGGAACTCCAGGAGAGGAAATTCGTTAAAGGAATAACCGAGGCGAACACAAGGGAAAGAAAGTAAAAGGTCATGACAAAGAAAACCCCGATAAAAGTAATCAAGCGCGACGAGCGCAACCGCAAAGAGAGCACGGTCGAACAACCCCAAAGGAAATCGGCCCAGGAAACGGCACGTGACATGGTCAACACGGTGACGACCTGGGTGAATGAATTTCAGCAGAAGCGCCGGACAGAGACGACGCGGACGACGCGCGCCATCCAGTCGCTGTTCCAAGACCCTGCGCAACCGAACGAGGCTTAAAAAGTTTCCCACAACCGGAGCGCAGACGCTGCACCATTTCGACGGGTGACCGACGAATTCGAGCAAAGGGCGGGCACAGACGAAGGGCGACCTTACGGGGTCGCCCTTCGATTTTGTAAAGCTTTGGTAAAGGCCCTTGACAAAGCATTGACAGCGGCGCGGCGGAAAACATAGCATCACGCCACCAGCGCGAAAGAGAGCTTGGAAGCGCCTTGAAGAAGACTCGACAGAAGGGCGGCAAGAAGAGCGCCGCGCGGCCCGTGTTCGACTCGATACGCAAGCCGCTCGCGCCGCCGGGCCACGCGCTCAGCCACGCCAAGCCGGACGAGCGGGCGCGGCCGGCGATGCGTAAAGCCAAACACAAGCGTCGCCCCTTGTCGGACGAATAAAGCCAGACGCGCAATTCTATTAATGAACGAAGCCGCACAAGCCTTCATCGTCAAAGCCAGGTCATTGCTCGGCGAGGAGTATTTGCCGAAGATAGAGCGCTGCCTTGAGCGGCTGAGCGACGAGGAAATCTGGTGGCGTGCCAACCAGGAATCGAACAGCATAGGCAACCTGCTCCTACATCTTTCTGGGAACGCTCGGCAGTGGATCGTGAGCGGCGTCGGCCAGACGGCGGACGGGCGCGTGCGCCAGCTTGAGTTCGACCAGCGAGAAGTAGTCCCGCGCGAAGAGTTGCTGCGGCTCGTCAGGCAGACGCTCTCGGAGGTGGATGACGTTCTCGCACGGCTAGACCCGGCAGGCGTTCTTGAGTCGCGGCGAATTCAGGGCTACGACGTGACGGTGCTCGAAGCCGTCTTCCACGTCGTAGAGCATTTCTCCATGCACACGGGCCAGATAATACTCATGACCAAGCTGCTCAAGGCGTCGGACCTCAAATTCTACGACTTCTCCGGCGGCGACCCGAAAGCGGGCTGGCGCGCAAGCGAATAGCTTTCAGCAATCAGTAATCAGTAGTCAGCTTTAAATTTTCACCCGTAGTGTCTGAGTATCTTCAATCGTTTTTCATTACTGACTACTGACTACTGATTACTTTTTCGACTTTTCAATCGTGCGCTTTCGTGCTTAATATAGGCGCGGACTTAAATACAAGTTGCGGTTGCAGAGCGCGTGCGTGCCGTCGGCGGGGAGTGGCCGATGCGCCGGAAGGTGTTGCGCCTCGCGGCCGCAAGTGAACCTGCCGGAGGAGATAAATTTCATGACTTACGTTGTCGCGGAGCCTTGCGTGAAGTGCCGCTACACGGACTGCGCTCTGGTTTGTCCCGTGGAGGCATTTCACCTGGACGATGATATGCTGGTTATCAACCCGGAGACGTGTATAGACTGCGACGCCTGCGTGCCGGAATGTCCCGTCGAAGCGATCTTCCCGGAAGACAAAGTGCCGGAGGAGTGGGCACAGTACACGCAGATCAACGCCGATAGGGCGCTGAGCGGGCTGCCCACCATCAGCGAAAAGTTAGACCCGCTCTGCTGAGGCGAGAACTTTTTAAGGGCGCGAAGATAGAAAGGGCCGACTCCAAAATTGGGGTCGGCCTTTTCAACTCTACGACTCGGTGTGAAACGCCTCACAGTTCGTAAGTGCGCCCGATTTCCATGACCTCCAGGTTGGGGATGGCGAGCGCCTTGAGTTCCTGCGCGACTCGTTCGCGGTAGGCGGGTTTGAGGTGAACGGTCA
This sequence comes from Pyrinomonadaceae bacterium, assembly GCA_035253525.1. Lineage (GTDB taxonomy): Bacteria > Acidobacteriota > Blastocatellia > Pyrinomonadales > Pyrinomonadaceae > QHXM01. Next base: position 3,888 of record DATFCB010000354.1, read on the forward strand.
GGATGTCCAGGCCGTTGTGATCGAGCTTGCGCAACTCGCGCCCCAGGGATTCGGGCGTGAAGTGGCGCGAGTCTTCCGCGAGCTTCGCCATAGAATTCGGGAACGACGCTTCTATCAGAAGGGCGTCAACGCGCGGGGTGCTGTTGACGAGCTTCCAGAAGTCTTCGGTCTCGGCCGTGTCGGAGCTGAAGGCGATGGTCGTCTTGCCGTCCGTGACGATCATGCCGACGGTCGGGACGATGTGGTTGACGTTGACGGCCGTCACCGTCAGGTGCGCGACCCTGAACTCTTCGCCCGCGCGGAACGGCACGTATTCCATGACCGGGCCGTGTTCGTTCCTCAACTCGGAGAAGCGTGGGTAGACGGTCCAGTTGAAAACGTCGCGCTCCAAAAGCTCTATCACTTCTTCGGTCGCGTGAATCCGAATCGGGCTTTTGAGGAAGCCGAAGAGGTCGTCAATGAAGATGGGGAGGCTCGCGATGTGATCCATGTGCGGGTGCGTGACGATGATGTCGCGCACGGTGTCGCGCTGCGTGGGCGTCGAAGAGAGCGCGATGCTTCCGGCGTCAATCGCCACGCGGTCGTCAACCACATAGCATGTCAGGCGCTGCTCCTGCGTGGCGCGCCCTTCCGCGTTGAACGTGCTGGGTAAGAGTTGAATCTTCACGTGGTCAGTGTTGTTGCGGACAGCCTCAGTCCGAAGAACGCCTCAGTATAAGCCATTCCCTTGAAAGCGCGCGAGCAAGTTTTACCACTTTTCAGTAAGGGCCGAGCTGCCTGCGCAGCTCCGCCAGGCGGTTGACGTAAGCCATCTCGCGCTCGTGGGCCGCGCGCGGGTCCGTAATCATCCCGCGGTGAACGCGGCTGCGATGAAAGGCCAGCTCGCTCGCCAATTGATTGTAGAGCATGCGCGTGCGCCAGAGACGGAATCCGCCGCCCGTGAGCGCCCTGTAGGACGCGCCCATCCGCCCGCGCACCGTGCACAGCCTGTAATACTCGTGCTGCGTGAAGAGCCCACGCTGGCAGTCGTTCCAGAGGTGATAGCTGACGATGCGCCCCTCACGGCGCAGCGCGAAGATGACAGCGATAATGGCCCCGACGAAGATGGGGAACATCACCAGCGCGTAGACGACGAAGAAGGTGACCGCGCCGGACATCGCCGAGCGGTTCCAGAAGAAGTGGAGCAGCATCGCCGCGAAGAGCCCGAGCACGGGCATCAAGGTCTTGACCGCCTTGTTGTGCGACTGGATGGCCCAGCCGAGCCCTATGCCCGTCATGGACGTGAACAAAGGGTGTGCGAAGGGCGAGATCGTGCCGCGCAGGATGAAGAGGCCGCTCAAGGTGTTGCCGCCCATCATGGCCGCCTCGCCGTAGTACTTGAAATTCTCCGTCATGGCGAACCCGAGGCCGACCATCCCCGCGTAAACAATGCCGTCGAGGATGCCGTCAAACTCGTCCTTCTTCCACCAGAAGAGCGCGAACAAAACGAGCGCTTTGGAGAACTCTTCGACGACGGGCGCGGAGAGAATCATCGCGTAGTAGCGGCCCGTGAGCGGATCAATCGCGTCGGCGAGGAGTTTGCCCACGAGCGAGTTGATGATGATTGAGATGAAGGCGGCGAAGGTCGCGCCCCAGAAGAAGGCCGTCGCCAGCATCCACAAGGGCTCCGACTCGTAGCGGTCTATCCAGAGAATCAGCAGGATGTAGATGGGGACGGGGAGCGTGGCGAAGAGCATGCCGACGGCGAGCCCCGAAGCGCCGGTCGCGTAGCCGATGATATAGAGCGTCAGTGCGCCGGCGAGCAGCGCGAAGAGAATGCCGAGCGAGACGAGCGTCCACTTGAGGGCCTGACTGTTGGCCCTGGGCATGATGGCGTAGCCCTGAGGGGGGTAAGCGCCGCCGTAGTTTGTCATACGTCCCTCGTCAAATGAGCTTGAAAGCGAAGAGAAGAATCACGACCAGAATAATCACCGCGACGACGACGCCGAGAACAACGTAAGGCTTGCTGCTTTTCGCGGGCGGCACAGGATAATTGGGCGCAGGGTAATTCGGCGCTGTGTAACCTGGCGCGGCCGGCGGATAGTTGTAGGCGGCCGGAGGGGCCGCCGGGGCAACAGGCGGAGCAGCGTACGGAGCAGCAGCGGGCGGAACGACGGGCTGAGGAGCCGGGGGCGCAGGCTGAGGCGCAGGAGGCGGCGTCGGCTGCGCGGGGCCGGAGGCGTTCTGCCTGGCGGCCGCGCGGTCCTTCTTGAGTCGTTCCAACAGCTCCTTGTAGCTTTCCGGGTCGTCGCGGATGGTGGACATCATCTCGCTGCTCATCACCGCGTCGCGGTCGGGAGCCTCCTCCGGCTCCATCGGCTCGCTGCAATTCGGGCAAAAAGCTTTCTCGGCCGGGACAATCGCCCCGCAGTTCCCACACTTGTTTGTTTCGGTCAAGCTCAAAGCTCCTTCCGGCCTGGCGCGGGCCGGACGTAATCGGGTGTCTGAAACCGCGGCCAGTATAGCGACATTCGCGACCAATTTGAAGAAATGATGAATGATGAATGATGAATGGAGGAAAGAGCTTTAGGCTTTATCTTTGCGTCTTTGCGCCTTGGCGTGAGGAAATCATTTCACACCAAGGCGCAAAGACGCAAAGAAGCCGCTCTTCATTCATCCTTGCTTCTCATCTTGCACAGGTCTGCGCGCGGCCGCCGTCAATCGAGTAGGTCGCGCCGGTCACCCAGGAGGCGCGCTCCGAGGCCAGGTAGAGAATCAGCTCCGCGATCTCGAAGGGCTGGCCGACGCGCCCGAGCGGGTGCGTCTCTTTCGAGCGCTCCAGGAACGCCTTGTACTCCTTGTGACTCATCCCGCCGCGGCGGTGAATCTCGGTGACGACGACGCCCGGATTGACGGCGTTGACGCGCACGCCTTTCGGGGCCAGTTCCAACGCAGCGCAGCGCGTCAATTGATCCAGGCCCGCCTTCGAGACGCAGTAGGCGAGCACGCCGGGAAAGGCGCGCAGCCCCGTCACGCTCGACACGTTGACGATGTTGCCCCTGCGCTCGGCGAGGTGCGGGATTGATTGCTGCATCAGGTTGAAGACGGCGCGCAGGTTGACGTTCAGCATCGCGTCCCACGCCGCGAGCGTCGTCGTCTCGATTGTCCCAGAGAGGAGGTGGCCCGCCGCATTCACGAGCACGTCCAGTCCGCCGAAGCGCTCGACGGTCTGCGAGACGACGCGCGCTGCGATGGGCTGGACCGTCACGTCCGCGCGAATCGTGTGCGCCTCGCCGCCAGCCATCTCTATCTCACCCGCCACTTCCTTGAGCGCCTGCGCGTTGCGCCCGATGATTGCGACGCGCGCGCCCGCCTCGCTGAAGCGCAGGGCGGTTGCGCGCCCTATGCCGGACGTGGCCCCCGTCACGACCGCCACTTTCCCCTCCAACTCTTTCTCCATCTGTTGCTCCTTTTCGATTCTCCCGCGTCCACAGCGCAGGCCATCTCTCCCGACATGCTACTACGAGCCGTGGACCTCTCACAGCATAGTTGACAGAACGAGCCAAAAAGTCAGACTATAGCCTTCCATCTGTCCGTTGGTCACGTCCCCAGCTTGTCCCGGAGAAATACAGTTTGCGAAGCGATTCGGTCAACCATGCTTTCGCCAGAAGAGCGCGCACGCGCCAACACCGCCCAGGCTTCCAGGCGGCGCAACGCTCGTCGCCTCGGCCCCGCATGCCGTCGTCCTCCGGCTACATGCTCGCCACGGGCGCGGTCGCCGCTGCGCTCTTCTTCCTGCTGTGGTTCATGCTACACAACAACGGGGACGAAGCGCCCTGGGTTCCGGCCGGGTTGGCCGCGAGCGTCGTCATGCTGGTCGCGGTCGCGGCGCGCGAGGTCGTGATGCGGCGCGCGTGGGCGCGTTACCTGCTCGAATACGACCGCCGCGAGCAGGCGGGAGAAGTTCAACAGCGTACTGCCGGCGCGACGAGTGGCGTCAGAAGCCGCTCGTCGGACACTTATTCCGCGTCGCTGCGCGGGCTGCAAAGGCAGAGCGCGGAAGCGAACGCCCCCGGCGCGCTGCCCGAAGCGCACCTTGAGACGTATCTCTCGTGCCAGGAATATCTGGAAGGGGCGGAAGAAGCTCTGAGGAACGGGAAGGTCGGCAGCGAAAGTCGTGTTACTCTGCGCGCGGGGCAGGAGCGCGCGCGCACGCTGGCGCGCCATCACCTGTTGAGTTGGGCGCGCGGCGCGTCGCGCTCGCTGACACACGAGGCGCAGCGCCGCGCACGCCTCTCGGACAAGATAGAGACGGCCGGGCGCGCGCTCGACGTGATCGAGTCGGCGCTCAACGTCTACCCGGACGAGGCCGAGCTAAGGGAATCGGAGACGGCCGTGCGCGAGTTCATGGCCTCCGCGAAAGTTTCTCACTGGGTGGAGATGGCCGAGCGCGCGGCCTTCAAAGGGCGCTACGCCCGTGCCATTGACCGTTACCGCGACGCGCTCTTCTACCTTTCACGCGAGACGATGAGGGAGGAGGCGCGCGCCGAGGCGGCCGAGCGCATAGGGCGCGAGATAGAGATGCTGCGGGCGCGCCTCGAAACACGTAAAATCAATCTTGACCCGACGCCGCACGAGCCGGAAAAAAGCTCACACGGGATGAAAAAAGAATGATTGGGCAAAGGTGTCCTAAATGTAAAAGCTCAAGGCTCCGGCGCGGCTACAAGCCGTCGCCGTTCTTCCTCCGAATGTTTGGCATCTACAATCTTTTGTGCGATGATTGCAACCTCCTCTTTAAGGGGTTCGCCGTCCCAGGCACAGTCCCCAGGCACGGGGTCAAGAAGAAAAAACAACGCGTCTCGGGAGCGCCGGAGGAGAGCAAAAGGTAACGCGCGCCGTGGGCGAATATTTACCGTCAAGCAGCCTTTCGCCGGCCGCGTGCATCTCGTAGTCTTCACCGTCCGCGCCCCCTTGCGACAGTGTTTGAGTTTCTGAGGATATAAAGATGAAAGCCAAAACCTATCTCTTCCTTTTCGTCGCCCTTTGCCTCGTCTCGGCGCAACAACTCACGGCCCAGGACCAGGGCTCGACCGACATGGTGCCGGTCTCCTCCTCGGTTGACGAGCAGGGGATTATCAAGTACCTGCTCGGCCCCGGCGACACGCTCGACATACGCGTCTTCGGCCAGCCCGATTTGAACTGGACCGGCGAAGTTGACTCCGACGGGAACATCTCGTCGCTGCCTTTCGTCGAGACGCCCATCAAGGCGCAGTGCCGCACGGACAAGGAAGTTCAGAAGGAGATCATCTCCGCTTACGGGAAGCTACTCAAGAACCCGCAGATCAGCGTCCGCGTCACGGGGCGGAACAGCCGGCAGCCGGCGACGATCCTCGGCGCGGTCCTCGCCCCGGCCCGTGTTGAGATGAAACGCCGCGTGCGGCTCAACGAACTGATCGCGGCCTCCGGCGGCCTCAACGACCGCGCCAATGGTGACATACAGGTGCTTCACACGGAACCCGTGAGGTGCCCGGAGCCAGGCGAGGTGGTCGAGCCGTTGTACACGGGCGAAAAGCTGAGCCCAGGCACCATCAAAATTTATAAAGTCGCGGACCTGTTGGAAGGCAAGCCCGAGGCCAACCCCGTCATCCGCCCCGGCGACATCATCAACGTGATGGACGCGAAACCCGTCTACATCACGGGCTATGTGAATTCGCCCCAACCGCTGCTGCTGCGCGAAGGGATGACGCTGCACAAAGCGCTCGCTATGGTCGGCGGCCCGAGGGCCGGAGCCAAGGCGAGCGATATACGCATCTACCGCAGCAAGCCCGGCGCGGTCGAGCCGGAGATTTTGAGAGCTAACCTCGACGACATCAAGAAGCGGAAGGCGGAAGACATGCTGCTTCAGCCCTACGACGTGATCGAAGTGCCGAAAGCGTCCGACTGGAGTGCGGCGAACATTCTCAGGATTCTGGTCAGCTCTGCCACCGGGAGCGTCGGGACGCTTGCGGGCGCTCCGGCCCAGGTCTTGAATCGCAAGGTGATTTACTAAACGAATAAGAGAAGCGGACTCGCAAAGCAAGAGGTTGGCCGAAATGTGGGCCAACCTCTTCGCGTTTGAAGCGGAAGGGGAGCGCGAGGCCGGTTAGCCATCCCGCCTGCGGTGTGGTAAATTATCCAACTTTCCGAGGGGCTGCAATTTTTTCGAGAAGGTAACTAATGAGTCAAAGAATAAGCAGGGCGGACGAAAAGCGCAGGAAGCGCAATCGCCGCCTGATAACACTCGCGTGGGTCGTAGGGCTGGGGGCGCTCATCATCTTCCTGCTCATCAAAGAGCGGGCCGACATACTTTACGTGCTGGCGACCTTGAGCGTCGTCACGTTGCTCGTCGTCGTCGCGTTGGCAGACCTCGGCGGCGGGCGCAAGGGCGTTGACGAGACGGCGCTCGGCGACGACTCGGCCTCCATCGGCAGCGGAATCCCAGCGACCGCCGCGGGCGCGCCGTCCGA
>DATFCB010000355.1:0-2857 GCA_035253525.1 Pyrinomonadaceae bacterium
CTCCCGGCTCCGTCCGTGAAACCCGTGCGGCGGAGCGCCCGGCAAATAGCCAAAACTCAAGCGACGTTCTTCGGCTTGAAGTTGGCGCACCGCTCTTGGAGGCAACTTCGTTATCAGTTGCGGGTCCTGCTCAATCTGATAAAGCACGGGCACGGACCAATCTTGCAAGAACAAGTCGCCCGCACCCATGACCTTGCCGCGCCAGGTGTCGTCATGGAGCGCCCGCTGCGCCGCGAGCATCGCCGTGCCGACTCGCTGGCCCTGTGCCAGTTCTTTGTAAAAGGCTTCAAAGAAGCGTCGGGCCGTCTCGGTCAGGACGCCGTGGCTCATCGCGACGACGGAAGCCACGCCTTCTTCAAGGAGCGCGGCGGCGACAGACGCGGCCGGAATCTCTTCGGTCGTCGCGCCCCGACCAGCCCCCAGAAAGACAAGAGGAATGTGGTGCTCGCGCACGAGGTCGGCCAGATATTTTTTATCGCTCGCGGGCTTGTCCTGCGGCTTTGAGGCGTAGACCAACTCGCTCCTGCGTCCTTCCAATTTCTCCGCATCCTGTGGGCCTTCAAAACAGAGCGCGCTTAAGCCATGCTCGCGGTCATAGACGCTGTGCCCGTCGAAATGAACAACGTGAAACGGTTTCCCCGCGCCGGAAGCTTCGCGTAAAGCCGCCTGCAAGGCGGGAAAGGTCGGGGGCGTGAGGACTTTCAAATCCACTAAGCTGCCGAGGCTTTCGAAAGCTCCGACCAGCGGGAGGGCGCTCGCGCGGTGATCTGTATAAGCGGCGCTTTTGTCTTCAGGCCGCGGGCTGACGAGCAGGATGCGTATCGGCAGGCTGGTCGGGTGCGGAGGCTCCGAGCGCTCTTTCGCCAGGCAGCGGCGCACGCGCACAGGATGCTTGCCGTGAAATAGGTAACTGCGCCCGTCGTGCAACAGCTCCCACGGCAGCGAAAGCAATGCGCTCGCTGCTTCGTCAGAGGCTGCCTCTTCTTTACCGACGGCTTCGGGCGTTCTGCCGTCCACGATGATGGAGAACCTGCGCTCGATTCCTTCGTCAGCCTGATGCCAATCAGCCAGCAGTTTTTGTGCCGATTTGTCCGCGGTCGCCGCCTCATACAAATCACGGCCCCAGAGCGGCAACTGCGCTTCGATGCGCCGGGCGCGCTCGATGAACACGCCCACCGGCCAGAGGTAATAGCTCTCCAGATACCAGCGCAGGTCTTCGGCTTCAATCTGGCCGCGCGGCGCGGTGAATTTGAATTCTCCACTTTCGGCGGCGGACCTTGACGCGTCGGCGGGGTCGTAACTCAACTGCGCCGTCGCCGTGACGCGCCGCACGCCTTCGGCAATCTGCTCGAAGCGAGCGTCCTTCAGTCTCAGCTTCAGTTCTGCGACGAGCCTCGGCGGGGATTCCTGAATGGATCGGGCGCCATCGGGCGAGCGCGCTCCGAGCGCGGCGAGAATGCCCGGCAAGGCTTCACCCAATTCACCCACTTCAATTCCCGCGCGGGCTCCGACGGGCTCGTCGTCGAACCAGAACGAGAGCGCTGAAAACTCGATTCCGGGCAGAAGGAGCGGAATCACTTTGTAGCCTTCACCGCCTCGCTGTTGTTCTACATCAAGTGCCCTTTTAATCTCGCGGCGCACCCAGGGCGAGTTGACCGTCTGTGGACTGATGACGACAAGAACCTGTCGCGCGCCCGTGATGGCTTCTTCGATTTCCGGCGTGAGCTTGGCCCCGCCGCGTAAGTTGCGAGAGTCAGCCCAGACGGACAATCCTTGATCCTCAAGGGCCGCACGCAGCTCTTTGACAAAAGCGTCGTCCTTGCTGCTGTGCGAGATGAAGACGTAAGAATTGCTCATCGGCGCTCCTTAATGAGTATGAGGCGGACAACTCTCGCGGCTGCGTGTCGGCGGTGCGAGGCTCAAATCGGTGTCCGGCGGCATTATACAGTTCGAGGTCTGGTTGTCTGCAAAATATTTGGTGGGGGTTCGTCAAGGACCACGGTAAAAACGGAAAGCCTCTCCCACCGGAAAACTGCTTGTGCGTGTGCGGCTGTTTGTGATATTAGGCCGCCTGTTTCTTCCGGGACAGCAGTGCACGGTGTTTCTCATCCACAATAATCTTCAGTCAGAAAGGACTTGCCTCTATGAAGCTTTGCAAGCACTCCGACTCTCACACGAAATCTTTCAGACCCTTCGCGCTCGGCGCTGCCTTCGTCGCGGCCTTCGCGCTCCTCCTCGCCGGGTGTGCCAAGAACCAGAACGCGACGACCGGCACGACCAACGGCTCATCAGTCACTTCGAGCGGCACGAACACCTCCGGGACGACGACGAACCGCGGAGACATCGCCGGCATGGCCGACCAGCAGGGCCAGGCCACGGCCCCAGACCGTGGCAACTTCAAGATCGCGTATTCAGAGCCGCAGAACGAGAAGTACGTGCAGATGAACGAGGAATTGAAGAAGGGCGGCTCGCTTGAGCAGGTGGCCGCCGAGTTGAACGCGGCCATCTCCATCCCGGAAGACGTGACCATCGTCTTCAAGGAGTGCGGCGAGGTGAACGCCTCCTGGCAACCGTCCACGCGTACGATTGAGATGTGCTACGAATTGATCGAAGACCTGGCGAACAGCTTTAGCACGATAGCGAAAGACCAGCAGCAGTTGGAGGACGCTGTCGGCGGGGCCATCACCTTCGTCTTCTTCCACGAATTGGGCCACAGCCTGATAGACCTCTTGAAGCTGCCCTCGACGGGCCGCGAGGAGGACGCCGTGGATCAGTTGGCGACTTACGTGCTGGTTGACTCTGGCGGCGAGGAGGGCGAGCGCATGGCCCTGAGCGGCGCGGCCTGGTGGGGACAGAA
>DATFCB010000356.1:0-6790 GCA_035253525.1 Pyrinomonadaceae bacterium
TTGCCGGGGAACGGGTCGCGTATGAACTGCGGGTTACTGGCGCTGCGCGGCTGCGACGGGTCGAAGTTGGGGTTGGCGCGCGTCGTCAGCGGGTCGTAGATCGTGATGCCCGACTGCGAGAAGTCGCCGGTCCGCTCCAGGAGCGTCGGCACGTTGACCTGCCTCGGCGCAGGCAGGTTCTCGCGGTAGCGCTCGTAGGCGACGAAGAAGAAGGCCCTGTCCTTGCCGCTGTAGACGCTGCGGCCGGCGTCGTCGCCGAAGCGCGGCAGGTAGATCGGCCCGCCGAAAGTCCCGCCGTACTGGTCCAGCAAGCGCCCGCCGAGGTTCTCGTTCGTCACCGGGTCTCTGGCGAAGCGCGGCGACCGCTCCTGACCGGCGAGCGGGCCGGAGGGGAACACCCCGCGGGCGTTGTTCTCGAAGAAGTTGGCCTCCCACTGGTAGCGCCGGGCGAACTCGTAGAGCGAGCCGTGGAAGTCGTTGCCGCCGCTCTTCGTGGTGACGTTGATGATGCCGCCGCCCGTGCGCCCGAACTGCGCGTCGTAGGTGCTGGTCTGGACCTTGAACTCCTGCGTGGCGTCAACCGGCGGGATGTAGGCGATGTTGTTGCTGCTGCGCGTGCGCGCGTTGTCGGCGTCGGTGACGGCGTTGTTCGGCGCGCCGTCGAGCAGGAATTCGTTGTGCCGCTGGACGCCGCCGTTGATGGAGAACTGGGCGTTGTCGCCGTTGTCGAAGGGGCGTGTGAATTGCGGGTTGCCGTTGAACTGGACGCCGGGGGCGAGCGTGGCGAGCATGATCGGGTTGCGCCCGTTCAGAGGCAGCTCCGTGATGCGGCGGTTTTCGATGACCTGGCCGCGCGTGGCCGTGTCGGCTTCGAGCAACAACTCGTCGGCGGTAATGATGACGGCCTGCTCCAGTTGGCCCAGTTCCATCGCCACGTCGAAAGTGGCCTTATCGCTCACGTGTAGTTCGAGGCTCTCGTTGACGACTCTCTTAAAGCCCGCGGCCTCCACGGTCACGCTGTACGTCCCCGGCAGCAGGGACGTGACGGTGTAGCTGCCGTCCTCCGAAGTGGTTATGTTTTTTTCTTCGTTCGTGCTCAAGTTCCGCACGGTGACGGTCGCGCCCGAGACGGCAGCGCCGTTCGGGTCGCTGACGGTTCCCGTCAGAGTGGCGCGTGATTCCTGGGCCAAACTCAAGAGGGGGAGCGATAACGCCAAAACGATTAAGGCGAACATGCGCCTGCAAAGGGGAACTTTCATCAGACCTCCTAGGAGCGACTGTTAACTTTGAATGAGCTGAAGGGCGTGTTAATTGACTCTGACCAATACCCTCGGGAAGAAATCCTGCGTTCGCGGCAACGCTTCTACCAAGTGTTTCAGAGTTCCGCGATATTATAGGTGGCCCCCGAAAAAAGCAAGACTTTCTTTAGGCAAGAAACGTTGCATTTCCTCGAAAGTAACCGGTTAACCAGCTTAATCAACGTCGCTCTCCGAGATGATTCGCCGGTACGCCTCGCGGGCCTGCTCGTACGCCTTCTCTGCCTCGCCCCGCTCCTTTTCGGAAATTTGCGCGGCCTTCTGGCTCCAACATTGGTCCACGGCCTTCAGGCACCACTCGGCGCTGCGGCGCGAGGCGCGGACTGCCCGCCCGCCGACCGTGACGAAGATGGGGTTCGTGTGAGACGAGGGTAAAATTCTGAGCGCGACCCAACTGCTTTGCTCGACCGAAATGTCGAAAGTCACGTTCTGAATCGTGCCGTCGGCGGTGACGTTTTTAGCCGCGACCGCCCGCCCGTTGACGATCACTTCCAAAGGGACTTCGCGCGTCCCCTTGATTCGCGCACGCTCTATGTCCCAGTAGGGCGTCTGGTCGTACGGCTTCTCCCGAAGCTGATCGTCCGGTTTTGTCTTCAAAAGCGCCGCCACCTTCGCCGTGACGCGCACTTTCTGCGCCTTGTCGAGTCTTATCTCGCTGCCTTCAGTCCCGACGAGAAGATTGTTCACACGGAAGTCAATCAAATGGCTCTTGCCGTCGGACACGTACGCGCGCCCGTCGCGGATGCCTTTGAGCCAGGCGTCGTAGTCCAGCGCCGCGTCGAGTCGGACGTAGGAGCGGCCCATGCCGACGCGCTCGGCGTAGATGCAGGGGAAGTCCGTCTCGCCGCTGATGCGCGTGCGAAAGCCGCTGTTGAGCGTGTGATACCAGACGTTCAATTCCCAGACGTAAGGGGTGTCAACCGTCGAGATAAAATCCACCGCGCCGTGCGTCACGTCCACGACGTACTCGTTGGCCCCTATGCCGTCGAAAGGCGGCACCTCGTAGTTCGGCAGCCTGTCCGTTTTGACTTGCAGGCCCCAGCCGGAGTGCGCGAAGCCGACGACCGCGCCCTGAGATTTGGCCCAGCGGAGTATGGGCAAGTCCCAGGTGGGCCAATCTTCCAGCTTTTCTGTGCCGGGATAGTCCTGATCTTTTAAGCCGAGCAGCACGAGGTGACCGTTGAAGCTCGATGGGAAGCCCGAGACCTCCACATCGTAGCGCATCAGGTTGTCGCCCGTGGAGAGTTTGTTGACGTGGCCCTCGAAGAACTGCTTCTGGAAATAGTAGCCCGGCCCCCAGGTCAACACGTCGCCGACGTTGAGCGCCTCGCCCAGGATGTGACGAATCATGTCCTTCGGCATGACGCCAATCGTGGGGGCTTCATAGTGCGAACACCCGGCGGCGTGTATGTGATGGTCGCCCGAATACCAGCCCATAGCGGACGGCTTGATCCAGCGCTTCAGCCGGAACTCCCACGCTTCGGGCCGCGCGCCCCCGGCCACGGTCAGCGTGTGCTGCTGTGCCAAATATTCGGGGCCGCGCGAGACTTCGACTGTGTAGACGCCTGCGGGCAGTCGTAACGACTCGCCGTCTTCGCGGTAAATCTGCGGGTGGAAGGAGAAGTCAGGGGCCAGGCGCTTCGTCTTCGCGGGGTACAGGCGCTCCTGCCGGTCGCGTATCAGGAAGGAGGCAACCGTGGGCTTGCCGTCCTCGTCGCGGACTCTGAGCGTCACGTCCTTCGACGCGACGCAGTTGAAAAGCACAGGCACGTCGTTGCGAAAGCCTATGTCCTGAGAGCCCTGTCCGACGTTGAAACCAATCTGCGCCTCGCGCCGCCCGCGGTCGCGGCTGTAGAGCTGTATGACGCGATACTCAAGCGCGAGGCCCGAAAGTTTCGGCTCCAACGGCTGCTTGTCGAACATGATGATTTCGAGCCAGCGGTTCGCGACCTCACGCGGGCTGATCTTCTGTTTTGGCACAGGGTCCGTGCTGAAGCCGCCGGGGATGTTTGGCGACAGACTGCCCGTTTGACCGCGCGCGTAGACGGGCAGGGCGTTTGGGCTCTCAGCCCTGAGCTGCGCCGTCACGCCCGCCTGATTCCGCACGCGAATCAGGAACGAGCGCCAACCCTTTTCGACCAGCGTCGCCTGGGCCAATCCGCGCGTGACGCTGACGCGGCTCTCCGGGTTGATGTCAACGTAGAGCAGGCTGCGCCTGTCCAGAATGGCTTGAATAGTTTTAAGGGCGCGCCCTTCGTCCTCGTCCTCGAAAGCGCGTGCGAGCGCCTGCCTGTCTGCGGCGCTGAATGGCTCGCCCAGATAGTCCATCGTTTCGACGAGCCGCTTCACCTGCGCGACCAACGGCTGAACCTCCACGGCTTCAGTGTCGGGCGTTCTTCCGGGCGCGCTGACAGTCGCGAGAATTAACGCGAGCGCGCCGGCGAGTCCTTTGAAAAGCACTTTAACGCTCAAGCAGGTTGACCTCTTTGACATCGGGTCTACTCCCCTTCCCGCCCGTTACGGACAGCGTCATGATGGCCCAGGGTTTAATTTGCGCTTTGTGAGTAAGGCCGAGCACTTCGCTTTCCAGCGTGAACTCCGTCGCGCGGCCCGCGTGCTCTTGCAGCCTGACGACTACCGCGTCACCAGCTTCGGCGCGCTTCAAGGCGGTCACGGTCACGTTGCCTGGCGAGAGGCGGAAGAAGGAGCGCTCCCAGGGCTCTGTGCCTTCGTGCGCGGAGTCCATGACGTACTCGGCGGGCGTCTGCATCTCACACGCCAGCCGGTCGAGTTCGAGCGCGCTGAAGATTCCTTTGCCGCGCACGAGCCAGAAGCGGCGCTCCTGGCGGCCCTGGTCCTGCCAGGCGTTGCTGTCGTTGTGCGGAACCTGGTGCGGGTCGTGGCGCGCGAAGGGGGCGCTTCTAACGAGAATTGTGCGCAGCAAGCCTTGTAGGCAGTCGTAAGAATAGGTGGAGTTGTTAATCAACCCGACCGTGTAATCCTCGCCGCCAATTTTTCCCTGCACTGCGACCCAATCCTGGTACGGCTCCTCCTCGCCGTCCACCTCGCGCTCGATGCTCGCGCCCGCGACTTTGACGAAGGCGCGAGGGCCGGCGAGCGCGGTCGGGACTTCCAACTTGAGGATTTGCTCGCGCTCCTGCCAGTTGATGACGAACCTCAGTTCGACGGCGTCCACGGTTTTGAACTGCGCGATGTCGAGGATGATTTCTGAATTGTTCCACTTCGCGCGCTGGCGAGTGACGCGCGTGACGGGTCCGTCCTCTATGCGCTGCGAGGAGAGGAGGAGGGGTCGCCCCACCACCTGACGAAACTTGTCCACGCCGTGCGCCCAGGTGTCGCTCGCGTCCGCGATGACGACGAGGCCGACAGGGCCATTGAGCAGTTCGCGTCCGTCCGCCGATTTTAGAGACGAGACGCCGAAGCCTTCCTCGTTGACCGAGAAGAAATTGTTATAAGCGGGAGTCTCGGGGGGCGTGCCGTGCGCGATTTCCAGGACTTTGTAGCCGCACGCGGGCAAGTCCACCCAGGCCGAGAGCCTGGGCCAAATCTGCGTCATGCTGTCGGCGGGCCGTAACTGAAGCGGGACTTTCTGCCCGTCCTTCGTTTCGAGGTGCGTGATGGGAATTGTGCCAGCCGGAACGGGAACCCACGGGTTCAGGCCCGGATTCCTCTCCGTGTGAAACTCAAGCAGCGCCTTTCTGGGCCACGGCAGCGGGTTGAAGGCGAAGACCGAGCCTTCTTTCACGGCGCGCGTGTCCACGCGGCGCGCAAGGGCTTCGAGCGCCGTCACCATGTTCGTCTGCGCCGTGTCGCACGCCGCGCCCATCTGGTCGCGCGAGTCGCGGTAGGCCGTCAAGAGCGCGGTTCCCGCCATGATGTCGTGAAACTGATTGAACAGAATTTTGCCCCACGCGGCCTCGTACTCGCGGGCCGGGTACTCGTGGCCGAGACTCATGCTCGCCGCGAGCGAGACCGCTTCGGCCTGCGCGAGCCAGCGCTCTGCCCTGCGGTTGAGTTGTTTGATTTCGCCGTGCGCCGAGTAACACCCGCGCGAGTGGTGCTGAAGCTCGCTCTTGACGACAGGTAGATTCGCCATCGCGGGCGACTTCTCCACGGCGGCGAAAAACTCCGCCACGGTGCTCCAACGCAACTCAGGCAAAGACGTATCTTGCCGCAACTCCTCGACCTTTTTTATCTGCGCGCGGGTGACGCCGCCGCCGTGGTTGCCGACGCCGAAGAAATAAGCGGCGTGGTCGAAGCCCGTTTGAAAATTGTTCTGCGCCGCGTCCGGGATGCGCTCGGCGCTCATGCTGTAGCCACGGCGTATGCGCAAGGTCAGGACGCGCGAGCCGTCGGGCGCTTCCCACCAGAACAAGAGCGGCAGCTTCATCTCGTTTTCCTGCGGGCGCATGAAGACGTAGTAGCGGTAACCCGCGCGCTTAAGGATGGAGGGGAGGCCGGCGGCGTGGCCGAACGAGTCCGGGTTGAGACCTATGGGCACGTCAACGCCGAAGGCGCGCTGGAAATAGTTTTGGCCGTAGAGCGAGTGGCGGACGAAACTTTCCGTGGAAGGGATGTTGCAGTCCGGCTCGACGGGCCAGCCGCCGACGATCTCCCAACGCCCTTCGCGCACGCGCTCCTTCACTTCCCCGAACATCTTCGGGTCCGCGCGCTCGACCCAATGGTAGTGAATCGAGGAGGAGTTACTGTAGCGGAAGCCGGGCGTCTCGTTCATACGGTCGAGCGCGCTGCGGAACGTCGTCAGCGCGAGGTTCGACGCGTCGCGCCAGGGCCAGAGCCACGCCGCGTCTATGTGCGAATAGCCTATGATGTGCAACACCCTGCCCTTCGGGTTCGCTTGCGGCTCTACGGCGAACGACGGATTTTGAAAGCCCGCGACGGCGACCGCCCCCAGCGCCGCCGCACCGCCCGCGAGAAACCGTCTTCTCGAAAATTCTCCCGGCTTGTCAGACATCCCTGACCCTTTCTAAAAGTTCAAGCTACAGATTGACTCAACCCCTTTGCGCCTTGGCGTGAGTGGTTTTAGATTTTTCACGCTGGAGGCGCACAGAGGTTGAGTTCAAGTTTTAAGCGGCTTCTACTGCGCCTCGGCCAGACGGTCGTCTATGTAGATGCACCAGACGTGGAGCAGCATGAGGTGAACTTCCTGCACGTGCGCGGTCACGTCGCTGGGGACGGCGAGCACGTAATCGGCCGTGCCGCCGACGAGGCCCGCCGCGCCGGTCACCGCGACGGTCGCCGCCCCGCGCTCGCGCGCAGCCTCCAGCCCGCGCCGCACGTTCTCCGAGCGCCCGCTCGTCGTGTAGCCAATCGCCACGTCGCCTTTTTGTGCCAGCGCACGCGCCTGCCGCTCGAAAAGCTGATCGTAGCCGAAATCGTTAGCGATGCACGTCACGGTCCCCATGTCCCCCGCGAGGGCGATGGCCGGATAA
>DATFCB010000357.1:0-4777 GCA_035253525.1 Pyrinomonadaceae bacterium
TGTCGCCCCGCTTCCACACGACTTACCGCGCCCCGAGCGCCGCCGCCCGCGCCGCCCGCTCCTGGAAACGCTCGCGGACCCGCAGACCATACGCCTGCTGCTCTACACGGGCGCGGCGATGCTCGTCGTCGGCGTCGTCATCTGGCTGCGCGACGTGCTCTACCTCAAGTTGCAAGAGCCGATTGTGCAGGCGACGCTGCTGGCCGTCGGCACAATCGCTGTGACGGTCGCGGGCTGGCTCATCACCTTGCGCACGCGGCTGCGGTTCACGGGCCGCGCGCTGACGCTCACGGGCTCGCTTCTGGTTCCCGTCAACTTCTGGTTCCTGGTGCGCTCCGGCCTGGTCCGCGACAACGGGCGCGCGTGGCTGGTCTGCGCGCTCTGCACGCTGCTTTACGCGCACACGGCCGCGCTCCTGCGCGAGAGGCTCTACGCCTATCTGGCAAGCATCTCGGCAATCGCCACCGCCTGGACGCTCATCTACCGCGTCGAGCGCGAAGCCTTCGGCCTCTACGCGCTCTCCCTGATGGCGCTCTCGCTCATCTTTCTACACGTCTCACGCCTGTTCCCCCTCAGTGAAAACGACGGACGAGCGTCAACAAATGATGAACAGCGAACCGCGGACAACTCGCATTCATCATCCATCATTCATCGTTCTGCATTTGCTTATGAATTGTGGGGGCCGCCGCTCGTGCAGGTCGCGCTCGTGGGCGCGGCGCTCAGTCTGCTCTTTTACATGCCGCTACGGCTGGGGTCTTCGCCGTCACTCGCGGAAGGAATTTTCCGACTGCGCTCCGGCGAATACGATTCGGGCATAGCGATGCTGTTGTCCGCGCTGGCCGCTTACGCCGCGTGGTTCACGGGCCGCCACGTCTACACGGACAGGCGCGTGCCGCTCTACACGACGAGTGCGCTCCTGCTCTTCTGGACCGGTTTTCTGGCGACGGATGCCCTCGGGCTTTCATCTTCCCTTCAGCTTCTGCTGCTCGCGGTCGCGTCCACGGCCGTAAGCCTCTTGGCCCGACTGACGCACGCGGAGGCGCTCGCGCTCGCTCTCCACCGCGCGAGCCTGGTGGCATGTGTCGCCCTCACCGTCTTTGTCTACGCCGTCATCCGTGTTGACCCGAAGTTTACATTCACGCACGGAGCGATTCTAGCTTTCCTCGCCGCCACCTATGCCGCATCGAGCACGCACCGATTCTGCGAATTGGTTTCCGCCCGATTACTCGCCTCCGCCTCCGCCGTCTTCGCCTCCATTGCGTTTTGGGTCGCGCTCGTCAGTCTTGAGTTGCGTTCCGAAACTCTCTTCTACGCGGCCTGCACGCTCTGGCCGTTCGCGCTTTACTTAGTCTCCGCGGCTACCGAACGCCTGCGGCGCGAGACGCAACTCACGGTGCCTTTCGGGCGAGTCGCAGACGCGGAGTTTATTCTGCTCCTTCTGTTCGCGTCGTTCGTCGCGTTCGTTTTGAATGACACTCAGCGCCTGCCGTTCGCGACGATGGAAAATCTGCGCGGCGGGATGTTCGCGGCGCTTGCGGGTTCTGTGGTTTACGGAGCGGTGCGACTGCGGCGCGACCGCTCGGTCTTCGGGGCGGCGCTCATGAGTATCGCCATGCTCGTGCTGACCGCCGCGGCCGGGGACGCTTTGAAAGCTATGGGCGCGCTGCCTACCGCGTGGCCCGTGGCGACCGCCGTCATCATCGCGGCCTTCCTGCTGCGCGAGGCCGCTGACAGGTTATTGCGGTCGGACGATAAGACGACGCCCGCGAGCGAGAATGCGACGAGCTTCATCGCCGGACTTTCACGCGCCGCCGTGATTCGTCTCGTGGCGGACTGCGCCGCGCTCGCGTGCGCCGCGTTGTGGCTCGCCATCCTGTGCTCCAATCTCGAAGCGGGCGAGACTAGCCCGCCGGCCGTACTCTTTCTGGCCCTGCTCTACTGGGGCGAGCGCGCCGCGCGCACACGCCGCAGTGCGCCCATCTACCTCTCGGCCGCGCATGCGGGCGCGCTGTGCCTGGCCGCGCTCGCGGCACTGCGAGTGAGCGTCGAGTGGTTCGCGCTGGCGTCTCTGCTGGCGCTCTTCCCAACCTTCTTCGCCGCTGGGAGGCGTGCGCTCGCGCGCGGCGCAGACTGGCTGGCACGGCCTCTGGTGGACGCGGCGGGCGCGACCATGATGCTCGTCGCGGTCGCCACCGTGGCGCAAGCGGCCGCACACCTGCGCGTGGGAGAGCCTCGCCTGCTCGCGCCCGCCGTGACGTTCGGCGCAATCTCGCTGCTCTCCTTCGGCGCGAGCCTCTGGTCCGCGAGTCACGAGCGCGTGAGATACTTCCGCGCAGGGCTCTTCACTCTCATCGCATCTTTCACCCTCGCGTGCCTGCGCGCGGGCTTCGACCCGAGCGAGAACGTCGAGCTTTACACGACGCCGACGGCCATTCTGCTGCTCGCGGTGGCTTACCTGACGGCGCGGCGTGACTGGGACGAGTACGCGGCCGACGCGACCTTATTACTGTGGCTCGGGAGTCTTCTGCTCGCGGGGCCGCTGCTCGTGCGCGCGTTCGAGTATCGCGTGCTGCTCGGCGTACCCGCGCCCTGGCGCGACCTCGGCGTGCTCTTCGCCGCGCTCGCACTACTCCTCTTCGGCGTCGTGGGCCGCCTGCGCGCGCCCGTACTCGTCGGGGCCACCGCCCTCGTGCTCGAACTCGCGGCGCTCGCCGTGACGAGCGTCGAATGGCTACAAATACCCTTGAAGGCTTACCTGATCTCCGTCGGTGCTTTGATTCTCCTCGTCTGGGGGTTGCTCGAATTCCGCCGCGAACAACTCCTACAACTACGCCAGCGCCTCAACGAACGCCGCGCCACCGCCCGCGAACGCTTCGGCGAATGGAGATAAAGCTCGTAAAACGTAAATCGTGAATCGTAAATCGAAAAGAGCGTTCTCCGATTTACGATTCACGATTTAGGATTTACGTTTTTTCGCTTTTCTAGTTGTCGCCCGTCACGTCTTTCGGCAACGGCTTGTCAACGACGGGGCGCGTCGGGCGTTCGGCGAGTTCCCAGAGGGTGACGAAAACCGTGCGCGTGACCCTCTCCATCTTCTGGTAATCAATCTTCTCTGGGTGGTCGCCGGGGCGGTGATAGTCCTCGTGCTCGCCGTCGAAGTAGAAGATGATCGGGATGCCGTGCTTGGCGTAGTTGAAATGGTCCGAGCGGTAGAAGAACTGGTTCGGGTCTTTGGGATCGTCGTACAGGTAGTTCAACTTCAGGTTCAGGTAAGCGTGGTTTGTGTTCTCGCTCAGCTCGCCCAACTGCGTGCTCATCATCTTCGAGCCGATGACGTAGATTTCGTTCGGCCCGGCGAGCTTGGCGTTCGCGGGGTTGGTGTCGCCCTCGGGGCGGCTGCGGCCGATCATGTCCAGGTTAATCTGCGTGACGATCTTATCAAGCGGGACGGTCGGGTTCTCGACGAAGTACTGCGAGCCCCAGAGACCTTTTTCCTCGGCGCAGTGCCAGACGAAGAGGACGGAGCGTTTGGGCGGCGGGTTCTTCGCCAGGGTCTCGGCCATCGCCAGCAGCGCCACCGTGCCGGAGCCGTCGTCGTCCGCGCCGTTCCAGATGCTGTCGCTCATGTCGCCCTTGAGCGAGGGCGCGCGGCCCGCGCCGCCCGGTGCGCCCGTGCCGACGTGGTCGTAGTGCGCGCCGACGGCGACGTACTCGTTCTTCAAAACTGAGTCGCGCCCCTCGGCAATCGCCACGACGTTCTGCGTGAAGATCTGCTCGGTCTGGGTCGCGACCGCGAGGCTCACCTTCTTGTCAGCGCTGAAGTCGAAAGCCTTGATGGCCTCAGCCTGGTCGCGGTCGAGCATGACGGCGGCCGTCTGCTTCTCACCCTGCATCAGGGCTTCGAGCGTCTTCTCCGAGATGGTGATTCTCGGAATCTTCGCCCCCTCATTCGGCTGCTTGAACTTCTCGACCGTGACCGTGCCGGCGCTCGTGAAATTCTGGCGGAGGCGGTCCCAGTTGGCGAGCAGTTGTTTGTTCGGAATCGCAATCAGGCCGCGCGCGCCGTGAGTCTCCGCGTAAACGTCGGGCGTGATCCAGTCAACGCCCTGCTTACCGTTCGACAGGTCCGCGAACGTGACGCCCTTCGGCAGCCCGCCGCCGAGGACGACCACGATCTTGTCCTTCACGTCAACGCCCTGATAAGGGTCCATGTTCTTGGCCTTGACGACCCAGCCGTGATTGACGAAGACGAGTGGCGCGCTCGCAGTCCCCGCGATGGGCTGTGCCAGAATTCCGTCGCCGAAGCTGAACTTCCGGCCGTTAACATCCAGGCTCGTGTCCGCCGCGTCGAGCTTCACGCGCTGGAGCGCGATGCGCTGAAAGAATGTGCCATTATCGCCCGCGGGCTTCAGTCCCCAGCGCGAGAGGTTCGTGGCGAGGAACTTGGCCGTCAAGTCCAGCCCGCGCGACGGCGTGTCGCGCCCCTCCATCTCGTCCGAGGCGACGAAGTACAGATAATCCTTCAACTGCGCCGCGGTGATCTGGTCCGCGTGACGCCGCGCGACTGCGAGCGACGAGGGCTGCGTGGTGCTGGCGGCCGTCGCTGCCGCGCCGCCAGAGGTTTGGTGCTGCGCGTAGACGGCCGGGAGCTGGCCGACGAGTGAGGCGGTTAAGACAAGAACCAGGACGAATCTTCGAAGCATATTTCCTCCGCTTAGTTTGATTCCGAAATTTCGGGAGCGCCCGTCAGGGGACAAGCTCAGATGTGAGCCGGGAG
>DATFCB010000358.1:0-4793 GCA_035253525.1 Pyrinomonadaceae bacterium
ACATTATGAGGGGGACCCTTAAATGAATGACTATTCGGACGAAACCTCGGGGCCGGAGTTGACGGCCGACGAGGAGGCGCTCGTGAAGGAGATGCCAACCTTGACCGACGTGGGCCAGGCGCGGCGCACGTTCCTGGGACAGACGCTCACGGGCAGCCTGGGGTTATTCGCCCTCATGCTGCTGGAGCAAGAGAATGCGCTGGCCGCGCTCAGCGCTCCGTCCGACGCGGTG
This sequence comes from Pyrinomonadaceae bacterium, assembly GCA_035253525.1. Lineage (GTDB taxonomy): Bacteria > Acidobacteriota > Blastocatellia > Pyrinomonadales > Pyrinomonadaceae > QHXM01. The sequence continues at coordinate 233 of DATFCB010000358.1, forward strand.
TTCGCCGCAGCGCCCGCGTTGGAAAATCCCGTCAAGGTCGTGCTGAAGGTCAACGGCGCGACGAAGACCCTCGAACTCGATTCGCGCATGGTGCTGCTCGATGCCCTGCGCGAGCGTCTCGAACTGACGGGGACGAAGAAGGGCTGCGACCAGGGACAGTGCGGCGCATGCACCGTGATTGTTGACGGCCGTCGCGTGCTGTCGTGCCTGACGCTGGCGGCGACACTTGAGGGTCGGGAGGTCACGACCATCGAAGGGCTGGCGAAGGGTGACGAACTGCATCCAGTGCAGGCGGCCTTCATCAAGTACGACGGCTTCCAGTGCGGTTACTGCACGCCGGGGCAGATTTGCTCGGCCGTCGGACTGCTTGAAGAGGCGCGGCGCGGCGAGGTGAGTCACGTCACCGAGGACGTGATGGCACCGACGACGAAGCTCACCGACGACGAGATACGCGAGCGTATGAGCGGCAACATCTGCCGGTGCGGCGCTTACCCGAAAATCGTCGCGGCCATACAGGAGGCTCACTCCGGCAGAGAGACGGCGCGGACGTGGCGCTTCGTCGAAGAGGAAGAACTGGCACGCGTGAGGAAGGAGGCGGCAGATGAGACCGTTTAAGTACACGCGCGCGACCGACGCGGGGGCGGCCGTGAATGCGGTGGCTGCGAACCCGCACGCGAAGTTCCTGGCGGGCGGGACCAACATCCTCGATTTGATGAAGGAGGACGTGGAGCGCCCGAACGAACTCGTTGACCTGACACGCCTGAAGCTCGCGGAGATTAAGGCCGCGGCGGGCGGCGTCTCCATCGGCGCGCTGGCGAAGAACACGGACACGGCGAATCACCCGCTGATACGCCACAACTACCCGCTTCTGACGCAGGCCATCGTCGCGGGCGCGTCCGCGCAGCTTCGCAACATGGCGACCAACGGCGGGAACCTTTTGCAGCGCACGCGCTGCCAGTACTTCTACGACACTGCGATGCCCTGCAACAAACGCGAGCCGGGCACGGGCTGCGGCGCGTTGGAAGGTCTTAACCGCATCCACGCCATCTTCGGCTGGAGCGAGAAGTGTGTCGCCACCTACCCCGGCGACATGGCGAACGCGCTCTACGCGCTCGAAGCCGTTGTGCGCGTGAGAAGTGCCGAGGGGCGTGAGCGCACCATTCCCATCACTGACTTCCACCGGCTGCCCGGCGACACGCCGGAGAAGGACACCAATCTTGAGCACGGCGAACTCATCGTGGCGATTGATCTACCGAAGTCTAACTTCGCCAGGAACTCCTACTACCTGAAGGTGCGCGACCGCGCAAGTTATGCCTTCGCGCTCGTCGCCGTCGCCGCCGCGCTCGAAATCAGTGGCGGCACCATCAGGCAGGCGCGCGTCGTACTCGGCGGCGTGGCGCACAAGCCCTGGCGGAGCACGGAGGCAGAGGCCGCGCTGTCCGGCAAGTCCGCGTCCGAACAGACCTTCAAACAGGCCGCAGAGCTTGCGCTCAGGGACGCGAAGCCGCTCGCCCATAACGCCTACAAAGTCGAGTTGGGGAAGCGGGCCATCGTCCGCGCACTGATGCGCGCGAGCAAACTGGCCTGACGAACTTCAAAACCTTCGGGAGGGATGCGATGCCAAGGTACATAGGGAAAGAGATGAGCCGCGTGGACGGCGTGGCGAAGGTGACGGGCCAGGCGAAGTACGCGGCAGAGTTCCGCGCGCCGAACCTGGCCTACGGCTTCATCGTGCTCGGCACTGTTGCCCGTGGCGCGATCAAGACGATAGACACGCGGGAGGCCGAAAGCGCGGGCGGCGTGATACGCGTCTTCACGCACCTGAACGCGCCGAAGCTCGGGCCGAAGGCTTCCACGGAGCAATCCCCGCCGCGCGCGAGGGAGGAGCAGGACAAGTCTTTCCGCGCGCTACAGTCCGACAGAATCTACTTCAACGCGCAGCCCGTGGCGCTCGTCGTCGCAGAGACCTACGAGCAGGCGCGCTACGCCGCGCGTCTGGTCAAAGTCACTTACAACGCCGAGAAGCACACGACCGACACGGAGCAGGTGCGCGAACGCGGCCGCTTCCCTTCGCAGGGGCCGAAGCCTGCGCCGCGCGGCAATCCCGAGGAGGCTATGAAGAGCGCGGCCGTCAAGGTGGAGGCCGAGTACCGCATCCCCATCGAGCACCACAACCCCATGGAGCCGCACGCAGCCGTCGCCGTCTGGCAGGGAGACAAACTCACCGTCTTCGACAAGTCGCAGGGAGTTTACGGCGTGCGCCAGCATCTCGCGTCGAGCTTCAATGTTCCCGAAGAGAACGTCTCGGTCATCTCCCCTTACGTCGGCGGGGCCTTCGGGTCCAGTTTGCGGCCGAACTACTACCCGGCGCTGACCGCGATGGCGGCCCGCGAGATCAAACGCCCGGTCAAGATCGTCTACACGCGTACGCAGATGTTCACGGGCCACGGCTATCGCCCTTACACGATTCAGAAGGTCGCGCTCGGTGCGGAGCGCAACGGAAAACTCTCCGCGATGATTCACGAGGCCGTGCACAACACCTCCACCTTCGAGGAGTTCTCGGACGGAACGACAGGCTTCACACGCCAGGTCTACGCCTGCCCGAACCTCTACGCACCACTGAAAATCGTTGACACGGACCTCAACACTCCGACCTGGATGCGCGCGCCCGGCGCGGTCAGCGGCATGTTCGCGCTCGAATGTGCGATGGACGAATTGGCCTACGCTCTCAAGCTTGATCCGCTGGAACTCAGGCTCATCAACTACGCCGAGACCGACCCCGAGAGCGGCAAGCCGTTTTCGAGCAAGGCGCTCAGGGAGTGCTACCGTTTGGGCGCGGAGAAGTTCGGCTGGAAGGACCGCAAGTTTGAGCCACGCTCGATGCGCGATGGAAGGTTGCTCGTCGGCTGGGGTACGGCCACAGGCATCTGGGGCGCTTTCCAGATGCCGGCTGCGGCCCGCATCACGCTCAAGGCGGACGGCACCACGGCGCACGTCGCCAGCGCGACGAGCGACATCGGCCCCGGCACATACACGGTCATCACCATGATCGCCGCCGAGTACCTGGGCCTCAGGCCCGAGCAGGTGAAGTTTGAACTCGGCGACACGAAGTTCCCGCGCGCCCCGTCGCAGGGAGGCTCGTGGACGACCGCCAGCGTCGGCTCGGCCGTGCACGGCGCGGCCCTGGCCGTCGGCGCGAAACTGTTGTCGCTCGCGAACCAGGACGCGAACTCGCCGCTGAAGGGCGCGGCCGCAGGCGATGTAGAGATGCTTGACGGCAGACTGCGACTCAAAAGCGACCCACAAAAGTTCGTCCAGATAGCGGAAATCATGAGGCGCAACAATCTGACCGAGATTGCGGAGACATTCGAGTCGAAGCCCTCGCCGGAGCGCCAGAAGTACTCGACGATGGCGCACGGCGCGCAGTTCGTAGAGGTCAAAGTGGACCCGGACATAGGCACAGTCCGCGTCACGCGCGCCATAGAGGTGACGGCCTGCGGCAAGATCATCAACCCGAAGGCATCGCACAGCCAGGAGATTGGCGGCGTGGTCTGGGGCATCGGGATGGCCTTGCAGGAAGCGACCGAGATAGACCATCGCTACGGCCGCATCATGAACCCGAACCTCCAACACTACCACGTCCCCGTCAACGCAGACGTACACGAAGTCGAGACGCTGTTCGTGGAGGAAGACGACACGGTCGTGAACCCGCTCGGCGTCAAGGGCATGGGCGAGCTGGGGATGGTCGGCATCCCTGCGGCCATCGCCAACGCCGTCTTCCACGCCACGGGCCGTCGCGTGCGCGAACTGCCCATCACGCCGGACAAGCTGCTGTGAGAAGAGAGCAACGAACGAGGTGATTGCATGAACGAAGTGCGGGCATTGGTCGAAGCGTTTGACGCGTCGAACGGTAGGGGCGAGCGCTGCGCACTGGCGACGGTCGTGAGCGTCGAAGGCTCTTCGTACCGGCGGCCCGGCGCGCGGATGCTCGTCTGCGAAGGGGGAACGAGTACCGGCACAATCAGCGCTGGTTGTCTCGAATCGGATGTGATAGAGCACGCGAAGCGAGTCATACGGGCGGGCGAGGTTGTGCTCGTCGAATACGACACAGCCTCGACGAGCGACGAGATGGCCTGGGGCCTGGGGCTCGGCTGCAACGGCACAGTCCGCGTGCTCGTTGAGCCGCTTGACGAGCGGTCGCCCTACATCGCCGCGCTCAGGCGCTCGTGCGCGTCGGCGGCCGCTGACGCGCGCGTCGCCGTCGCCACCGTGTTCCACCACGCGTCTTCACGTCCTGCCCCCTGGATGGAGCAGGTTGAAACAGGCTCCCGTCTGTTCGTCAACGAAGACGGGGAGGCCGCGCGTTATAACTTGAGCGGCGACGTGGCCGTGGCGATTGAAGGCGACACGCGCGCTTTGTCGCTCGAAGGAGCGTCCGGCGTCCGCGTCTACGAGCGCGCTGGGTGGACGACCAAAGTCTTCATCGAAACGCTCCTGCCGCCCGTCCCGCTCGTCATCTTCGGGGCGGGCCATGACGCGCTGCCGGTCGTCGAACTCGCGC
>DATFCB010000359.1:0-2513 GCA_035253525.1 Pyrinomonadaceae bacterium
GGCGAGGAGGTAGGCGTCATGCACGCCTGCGGACACGATGTCCACATCACTTCCCTTCTGGGCGCGGCCAAGACGTTGACCCGGATCAAGGAGCGTTGGCGCGGAACGCTCGTGCTCATCGGGCAGCCCGCCGAGGAGCGCGGGGCGGGGGCGAAGGCGATGCTGAACGACGGACTCTACACGCGCTTTCCCCGGCCCGATTACGTGCTGGCGCTGCACGACAACGCCTCCCTGGAGGCTGGGAAAATCGGCTACGTGGAAGAGTATGCCCTGGCTAGCGTCAACTCCGTGGACATCACCATCCGCGGAGTCGGCGGGCACGGCGCATACCCGGAGGCCACGAAAGACCCCGTTGTCCTCGCCGCGCAAGTCATCCTCGCGTTGCAGACAATCGTCAGCCGTGAGAATTCGCCATTGGACCCGGCCGTCGTGACGGTCGGCTCAATCAACGGCGGCACCAAACATAACATCATCCCTAACGAGGTAAACCTACAACTCACGGTGCGTAGCTACAAGGAGGAGGTGCGCCGTAGAATTCTCGCGTCAATCGAGCGAATCACGAAGAGCATTGCTCAGGCGGCGGGCGTCCCCGAAGACCGCGCGCCGATTGTTAAAGTCCGCGAGGACGAGTTTACGCCCTCGACCTATAATGACCCCGCGCTGACGCGGCGGCTGGCAGGCGTCTGGCAGAAGGCGCTCGGCCCCGGCAACGTCGTCAAAAAAGAGCCGGTGATGGGCGGCGAAGACTTCGGGCGGTTCGCCCTCGAAGGCCAGCAGATTCCCATCACGATCTTCTGGCTGGGGGCGGTCGAGCCGGCGAAAGTCGAGCAGAGCCGGAAGACCGGCCAGCCCCTGCCGTCACTGCACTCAAGCCGGTTCGCGCCCGTACCCGAGCCGACCATCAGGACCGGGGTCAAGGCGATGACTTCGGCGGTCCTGGAGCTAATGAAAAAATAGGGCTCGAATAATCGCCCGCCGGAAGAGAGTTTTGTGAGTAAGCGCGTCGTCTTCGTCAGCCACTAAGAGGAAGGGACGAACTCGCGCACACCCGCCCCCATGTCCCGCAGTTGATATGTTGCGCGTCTCTTATACACCGCGATACTACGCCGACATCGGCGAGGGCCACGTCTTCCCCATCAGGAAATTCGAGCTGGTGCGCGACCGGCTGCTGCGCGAGGGGACGCTCAGAGCGGCGGACATCGTCGAGCCGCAGCCCGCGCCGCTCAAAGACGTGCTGCTCGTTCACGCGGACGACTACGTGACGCGACTGCGCGCGGGGCGGCTGACGCCGCGCGAGATACGGCGTCTGGGCCTGCCCTGGTCGAAGGCGCTGGTGCGCCGTTCGTTCCTGGCGACAGGAGGCACGCTCAACGCCGCGCGCTGGGCCTTAGCGGAAGGAGTCGGCTCGAACCTGGCGGGCGGCACGCACCACGCCTACCCCGACCGGGGCGAGGGTTTCTGTGTATTAAACGACGTGGCGATTGCGGTTCGCGCGCTCGGGCGCGACCACTTGATACGGCGCGCGGCCATCGTTGATTGCGACGTTCACCAGGGCAACGGCACGGCGGCGATTTTCGCGGGCGACGCGTGGGTCTTCACCTTCTCCATGCACGGGGCCAAAAATTATCCGCTCTTCAAGGAGCGCTCGACGCTGGACGTTGAGCTGGCGGACGGGACGGGCGACGAGGAATACCTGGCGACCCTGGCGGCGCATCTCCCGCGCGTCTTCGCGCACGAGCCAGACCTAATCTTTTATCTGGGCGGCGCGGACCCCTACAAAGAAGACAAGCTCGGCCGCCTCGCTCTGACCATCGAAGGTTTGCGCGCCCGTGACGAGCTGGTTCTGACCGAGTGCCGAAAGCGCGGCGTCCCGGTCGCGACCGTCATGTCCGGCGGCTACGCGGCAGACATCAACGACACGGTGGAGATTCATTGCAACACGATCAGGGCCGCCCGCGCCGTCTTCGACACGGCAAGCCATGCAGAGTTTCAATCTAACGCGCAATTGGCCTAAGCCCCGTCAGGGACATTCTGTGTTCCGTGGCATTTGCCCTATAATCGCGTCCGTTAAATGCGTATCTGGCGGATCATCAAATTCACTACGTTCGGCCTGATCGGCGTCCTGCTGGGCTGGCTCATCTACGAGTGGCTGACCTTCCCGGACCTCGCGCGGCTGAGGAACCAGAACCCGGAGACGACGGCGATGATCGAGTCGCGTGCGCGTGAGGCGCGTGCGCGAGGCGAGCAGCCGAGGCGAGTCCAACAGTGGGTCCCGCTCGAAAAGATTTCGCCGCACTTGCAGCGCGCCGTGCTCGCGGGCGAGGACACGAATTTCGCGGCGCACAAAGGCTTCGATTACGAGGCCATACAGAAAGCCTACGAGCAGGGCCAGAAGGAGGTGAAGAAGGAGGCGGGCGACGACCAGTCGAGCTGGATTCCAGACTTCTCTTCCTTCAGGCGCGGCGGCTCGACCATCTCGCAACAACTGGCGAAGAATTTGTACCTTTCGAGCG
>DATFCB010000360.1:0-5949 GCA_035253525.1 Pyrinomonadaceae bacterium
TCGGGCGCGGTGATCGTAGGCTGTACGGTCACCGTCTCTGAAACACTCGCGGCGCGCTTGATGGCCGAAGCGGCGGAGACGCCTTCGCTTTCGTTCATGAACTCGGCGACGCGCTCGGCGGCCGTCAAATCGCGCATCTGCGATGCGGCCTCCTTGCGCGCGAGCGCGCGCTCCTCGCGTGCGGCGCGGCGCATGTTCATGCGCGCCTGCGCGTTCTCGCGGCGCGCGACGCGCCACGCGCGCCAACGTACGGGCATGTTGCGGAAGAACGTGAAACGGTTGCCGAACTCCCCGCCGAGCCACTCGTAGGCGCGTACGAAGGAGAAGTTCGTGGCGAGCAGCAGGCCCACGCCCGCGAGCGCCGCGAGCAGAATGGTTGCGCCCGTCGTGTTGAGCCAACTGACGAGCACGTCTGAGATGAGCGCGCCCGCGAACCCGCCCGCCCTGTAACTCATGTCCACGAGCGGCCGCGTGACGTAAAGATTGAAAAGAGCGGAGGCGGCCAGCACGAGCGTCAGAAGCCCTACGACTCTTGAGAGCGGGGCGCGTATGCGGCGCGTGCGGAAGCGACGCCACGCTGCGGCGAGCAGGAGGACCGGCAGCAAGTAGGCCGCCAGCCCGACGAACTGAAAGAGCGTCGCGGCGATGTTCGCGCCGAGCGGGCCGACCCAGTTGCGCGTCGCGCCCGACGCGGCCGTGTTCCACGAAGGGTCGTTCGGCCTGTAGGAGACGAGGCACAAGGCCAGCAGCACGCCCACGGCGCAGAGCAGGATGGCTATGATCTCGTTGCGCCGCGTGTTCTTGGGAGCCGCCGCCTTGGCCGCACGCACTTCGGTCTGTGTAGTTGCCATAAACTCTCCGGTAAAGCGAATACGAATTCGTTAACTAATGAACTCGTACAGCACATCTTCCCGCATCCTCATGAGCCGTTCCGAATTTAAATCTCTAAGGCCGACCTTTTCTCTGTCCAGAATGTTAATGCGCTCTCCGCTGAAACCTCCGCCATACATGTGCAAGAGCAATCCGATTCTAGGTGTATACCCGGACCTGAGCAGGCTGGTGATGAAATCAACCCAGGGGCCTGCGTCAGTCGCACTTGCTTCAGCCCGATGCCGGGCTTCGCGCATATATCTTTCCTTCGCCTGTTCCTTTTCTTCAAGCCACCTCCGAATCTTTGCTTCGCTCCAACCCTGCTTTCGGAATTTTTTTAACTCGCGCTCGTAGCTCACAGATTCAAAAATATCCCTGGGGTTGAGGGAGCCTAAGGCAGTATCGCAGTCACAGTACCCTCTTGTGGTTAGAACATACAAATCCCCCGGCTCAATCTGTGCGGAGACTTGAGGATTGGAGATCAGCTTGAAACCAAGCGTGTGTGATTCAAAGACCGAAGCTACAGATTCAACTTTGACGTTATAAGGCAGCGTGGCCGTTACGTAGAGGCACATTGAGCCTGCTTCTCATCATCTGAACTTTTGTCTCTTACGCCGCCCGGCGCGAAAGTAAGTACGCCTTGATGAAGTCGTCTATGTCTCCCGCCAGCACGGAGTCCACGTCGCCGCGCTCAAGTTTGGTGCGCGCGTCTTTGACGAGACGGTAAGGCGCGAGCACGTAGTTGCGAATCTGCGAGCCGAAAGAGATGTCCTGCTTGTTGGCCTCAAGCGCGGCCGTCTCGGCGCGCAGCTTTTCGAGTTCGAGTTCGTAGAGGCGCGAGCGCAGGACCTGCATGGCGACGGCGCGGTTCTGGTGTTGCGAGCGCTGGTTCTGGCACGAGACGACGATGCCGGTCGGCAGGTGCGTGATGCGGACGGCCGAGTCCGTCGTGTTGATGTGCTGGCCGCCCGCGCCCGTCGCGCGGTAGGTGTCAACCCGCAAGTCCTTCTCGTTAATCTCCACCTCTATGTTCTCGTCAATCTCCGGGTAGACGAAGAGGGACGCGAACGATGTGTGGCGGCGCGCGGCCTGGTCGAAGGGCGAGATGCGGACCAGCCGATGCACGCCCGCCTCGGCCGCGAGCAGTCCGTAGGCATACTCGCCTTCGACCCTGAAAGTGACGCTCTTAATTCCAGCCTCCTCGCCCGGCTGATAGTCCAGAATCTCCGGCTTGAAGCCGCGCTGCTCGGCCCACTTCAGATACATCTTGAGAAGCATCTCGGCCCAGTCCTGCGACTCCGTGCCGCCCGCGCCGGGGGTGATGGTGCAGATGGCGTTAAGCTGATCGTTCTCGCCCGAGAGGAGCAACTCCGTCTCGGCCTGCCCGACCTCGCCTCTCAATCGCTCGACGAGCGCGCGCAACTCGCGCATGGAGTCCGCGTCCTCCTCGGCAAACTCGAAGAGGACGCCCGCGTCAGAGATTGCAGACTCGAACTGCTCCTGCCGCGCGATGGTGCGCTCCAAACGGCTACGCTGTGCCATCAGTTTCTGCGCCGCCTCCTGGTCGTTCCAGAAATCCTGTGCGCTCGCGCGCTCCTCTATGCTCTTCAACTCCTTGCGCTTCGCGGCGACATCAAAGAAACCTCCCGAGCTGTTCGACGCGCGTGCGCAAGTCCTCGTAAGCGTTGCGTAAATCCAGAAGCGATACTGTCTCGATCATTCTACTCACCCTCTCGATTACCAAATACGGATTAGAAGAAAAGCGTCAACCTCTTCTTTGCGACTTTGCGCCTCCAGCGAGAAAATTTCCTCACGCAAAGGCGCAAAGTCGCAAAGGGGTTGAATCATTCCGTCTGTCGTGTTCTTTCATTTAACGAGCTTGTCCTTCTTCCACGTCAAGGCGACTACAGCCAAGCTCAACGCCGCGCAGAGGCCGACGAACAAGTCGCCGAACCGGGTGTAAAAAGTCTTGCCGCCGTTGACGCGCCACACGGGCCACATTCTCACGGCCGTCTGAAATCCTCCGGTCGCTTCCGACACCGCGCCGCGTTCGTTGATATAGGCCGTGATGCCCGTATTGGTCACGCGCAGCACCGGGCGATTGTTTTCGACGGCGCGAAAGACCGTGTTCGCCAAATGCTGCCGCATCACGGGCGTCGGCCCCAGATAGCCGTCGTTCGAGATGTTCACCAGCACGTCCGCGCCCTCCTGCGCGAAGTGGCGCGAGATGAACGGGAACGCCGACTCGAAACAGATGAAGACGCCCGTGCGCGCCTGGCCCAGAGGCATCAGCGTGTACTGCGCGCCCGGCGTAAAGTCGCCGACCATCGTCGGGATGTAACTGACGAACGGCAGCCAGCGCGGCAGCGGCACGTATTCCCCGAACGGCATCAGGCGAATCTTATCATACTGCGCGACGAGCCGGCCCTCTTCGTTGACCATCACGGCCGAGTTGTATGTGCCGCCCGCAGGCGCTGGCTCCTGAGAGTTGAAGATGACCGACGCGTGATTCTTCACGGCGAAGTCCGCTATGAGGGAGCGAAACTCCGCATCGCGCGCGTATTGAAAGTACATGGGCGACTCGGGCCAGATGACGACGCGCGGCACTTCGGGGAATGCGTCTGCGGCCTGTGCCAATCCGCGCTCGCTCAATTGGTAGTGACGCTCGACGAGCGCGGCCGTCTCCGCCAGAGACTCCTGCGGGTCCATCGGCACGTTCGGCTGAACGGCGACGACGACCGCAACGGGTGCGTCCGACGTGTCGGGCGGCATTACCGTCAACCGCGCCGCGAAGATGACGAGGGCCGCGCAGAGTATGGCCGCGCCCCCCATCTTCACCGCGCGCGCCGTCCGCTCGAAGAGCATGTGTGCGACGGCCGCGTTGACGACCACGATAAGAAACCCGACCAGGTACACGCCGCCCCAGCGTGCAGACTGTATGAGCGGGGTGGCGTAAGCCTGCGAATAGCCTAGCGCGTTCCACAGTTGGCCGATTGCTCCGAGCCGCGCCCATTCCATCGCGACCCACATGAGCGGCGCGACGAACAACGCGCGCCCTCCCCAGCGCGCCACGGCGCGGGCCAGCCCCATAGAGCACAGCGCCGGAAATAATCCGGCGATGACGGGGCCGGGCACGAGCAGCAGGAACGCCATCCATTTGGGGATGCCGCCGTAACGAATCATGGCGTGCGTCAGCCAGTAGCACGACCCGTAAAAGAAGAGTGTGCCCGTTATCCATCCGAGCAGAAACGCGCGGCTGCGGCTGGGCCTGGCTGCGACAGCCAGAAAGAGCGGGACGAGTCCGACCCACGCGAGCGGCCACAAATTGAAATCTGGAAACGAGAAGACGAGCAGCGCGGCGGACAGTACGGCCAGGGCGACTTCAGCGCGCGAGGGGGCTGCGGCGCGCGCGCGGCGTCTGAGCCGCGTCAGCAGTCGCCCCCGAATTGGCGCATCGAGCGAGACGGCGTCGTCCATGAGCGCGAGTTTAACAAATGCGCGGGCGCGCGTCTTGAGCAGACCGGACGGGAAGAAAATTTTTTAAAGGGGTAAAAAAATCTTGCCGCAGGCTGACGCGACCGAGCATGTTCCACCGAAATGGTCTATCTGACCGGGCATTTCGACAGAAAACGTCACCGCGCCGGTGACAAATTTCGGCTCTCGTGCTTTGAAGAGCGCGAAAGCGTCACCGTCGAAAGTGGGGCGCGCGGCCGTCAGAGGGAGGGGAAGAATGGTCCTGAAATAAACGAAAAGCCTGTAAAAGCGGGCGAACCCGGCCATTTCTGACCGGGTTCTCATTTCGGAGAGTTAAACTGAAGGATCGCTCGGCGGGCGGCTGGCGCAGCGGCAGGCGGCGCTCAGAGGGTTGATGGCGGCGGGGGCACGTTACATTTCGTGCTGGCCGACATTAAGCTCAGCACATCGCGTGCCACGGAAAAATCTTTTCTGGAAGGTGGGAAGGATTGAGCATGAAAGGAGAGTGGTCGGTAGTCGGTGGTCAGTTAAAAGAAAGAAGAAGGCGGCCGAGTGTGATTAGCCCGGCTGCCTTCTTGTCTTTAAGATTTTAACTGACCACTGACTACTGCTCTTGTATCACTTTCGCGTTCTTGAGGCGCGCGTCGCTGGCGGCGCGCATTCGTTTGAGCGCTTCGCGGGCCTCGTCCTGGGTGAAGCGTCCGACGAGGACGGAGTAGCTGGGCCGTGGGCCGCCGGCGCGCGGGCTTGTGGTGCGTATGTCTGTATAGCCGGATTCCTGTAGAGATTTGACGAGCGGCTGTGTCTTCTCCGGGGCGTCGTAAGTGGCTACGAGGAGAGAGAAGCGGCGCGCGGCATCGGGCGACGCTGCGGGGCTCGCCGTCGCCGCAGGCGAAGCGGTTGGCTGTGGCGTGGGCGCGGCCGCCGCTTGAACCGGGGGCGGGCTTGACGGGGCGACCGCCGCCGTGTCCGGCTTGGCCGTCCAGCGCCCGACCAACAGACCTAAACCGAAGAAGAGCGCCGAGAGCAGGAGCGCGCTCAAGAGCAGCACGGCGGGTTTGCGCTCGTCCCGGCTGAACTCCGCGAGCGCCGAGTGCCGCGCCTCGTACTCGACCTGGTCGGCGTATTTGTGAGTATCTATCGCCATAAGCGCGAACGGCCGGTCGGGCGCGCCGCCGTGATTTACTCGGAAGAATTGACTTGCGAGGGTGCGACAAGGAGCAGGTGCCGGCTCGCCCCGACGACGCGGACCGCGCTTCCGCGCTCAAGGCTCGCTCCCGTACACGAGCGCGCGCGCCACAGCTCGCCGCGAACCAGCACAGAGCCTTCCGGCCCGAGCGTCGTTTCGACAGAGGCCGCCGCCCCCAGTAGATCAACGTCGCCTGAGGCGGCCCGCTTATGCCTCCAGAGCGCGACGACAAAAAGCGCCAGCGCCAGCAGGCCGAACAGCGAGGCCGCGAAAACAATCTGTAAAGTAGTCATCTCTGCCGCAAAGAGAAAATTCCAACCGGATGGAAGCGCATTCTAACACAGAAAAAGCCGTAAATCGTAAATCGTGAATCGTAAATCGTCGGACGTACTTTCGATTCACGATTCACGATTTAC
>DATFCB010000361.1:0-6553 GCA_035253525.1 Pyrinomonadaceae bacterium
GCGCGCGCCTGCGCGGCATGATGCCCTGGCTCAGCGAAGGAAGGCTCGTGGACAAAGCCAAGAACTAACGAAGTGATGAGTGATGAGTGATAAGTGATAAGTAAAAGAAGGAAGGTTTTCTCTTATCACTTATCACTTATCACTTATCACTGCTTTATGGAGGTAAAGAAAGATGGGTATGTACGATTGGGATAGGATGACGGCGGAGGAGATTACGGACCTTTATCTGCGAAAGGTCGCCATCGGGGAGAACATCACGGTGGCGCGGGTGGAGGTCAAGGAGGGCGCGATCACGCACGCGCACCGGCACGAGAACGAGGAGATGATTCTGGTGCTCAAGGGCTCGTGGCGCTTTCAACTGCCGAACGGCGCGGTGACGCTCTCGGAGAACCAGATGCTCAGCATCCCGCCGGGAGTCGAGCACTCATCTGAGGCGCTCGAAGACACAGTCGCGCTCGACATCTGCGCGCCGACGCGCCTCGATTGGCTGACCGGCGAAGACCGCCCGCTCCACCACGACCCGGACCAATCCTTGTGGGCGGTCTGAGTTTTTGTAGGGGCAGGGCTCATCCCTGCCCTTACAGAAGTATTTATCATGAGCGGTAACAGCAGAAGCAGAGCTATCACCGAGGGCGTGGAGCGTGCGCCGAACCGGGCGATGCTGCGGGCCGTCGGCTTCGGGGACGAGGATTTCGGGAAGCCGATTGTCGGCGTGGCGAGCGGGTACAGCACGATTACGCCTTGCAACGTCGGCCTGAACACGCTGGCGTCGCGCGCGGCCGAAGCCTTGCGCGAGGCGGGGACGATGCCGCAGGTCTTCGGCACGATCACGGTCAGCGACGGCATCTCTATGGGGACCGAGGGCATGAAATACAGCCTCGTCTCGCGCGAAGTCATTGCCGACTCCATCGAGACAGTGGCCCAGGCGCAGAGCATGGACGGCATCTTGGCCGTCGGCGGCTGCGACAAGAACATGCCGGGCGCTCTCATCGCCATCGCGCGCCTGAACATCCCCGCCGTCTTTGTCTACGGCGGCACGATCAAGGCCGGGCGCTACAACGGCGAAGACCTGACAATCGTCAGCGCGTTCGAGGCCGTGGGCCAATACTGCGCGCACCGCATTACCGCCGACGAGTTGCTGGAAGTCGAGCGGCGCGCGTGCCCCGGCGCGGGCTCCTGCGGCGGGATGTACACGGCCAACACCATGTCCGCGGTCATAGAGGCGATGGGGTTCAGCCTGCCTTACTCTTCGACGATGGCCGCCGAAGACGAGGAGAAGATGGAGAGCGCAGCGCTTTCGGGACGCGTGCTGGCCGAAGCCATCCGGCGTGTAATCCTGCCGCGCTCGCTCCTGACACGCAAAGCCTTCGAGAACGCCATCGCGGTCGTGATGGCGACGGGCGGCTCGACCAACGCCGTGCTGCATCTTCTGGCGATAGCGCACGCGGCGGAAGTTCCTCTCACTCTGGACGACTTCGAGTTGATTCGCGCGCGCGTGCCTGTGCTGTGCGACCTGAAGCCTTCGGGCCGCCACGTCGCAACCGATTTGCACCGCGCGGGCGGCATCCCGCAGGTGATGAAGGTGCTGCTTGCAAACAATCAGTTGCACGGCGACGCGCTGACCGTGACGGGCGCGACCGTGGCTGAAGTCCTTGAAAGTGTGCCAAAGGAGCCGCGCGCGGACCAGGACGTGATACGCCCCTGGCACAATCCGCTTTACAAGCAGGGTCACCTGGCTATCCTGCGCGGCAACCTGGCGACGGAGGGCGCTGTGGCGAAAATCACAGGCGTCAAAAGCCCGCGCCTCACCGGGCCGGCGCGCGTCTTCGACGCGGAGGAGAGTTGCCTGCGGGCGATTTTGTCTGGGGCGATTAAGCCGGGCGACGTAGTTGTGATTAGATACGAGGGGCCGAAGGGCGGCCCCGGCATGCGCGAGATGCTCGCGCCGACTTCGGCCATCATCGGCGCTGGGTTAGGCGACGCGGTCGGCCTCGTCACTGACGGGCGCTTCTCCGGCGGGACCTACGGCATGGTCGTCGGCCACGTCGCGCCGGAGGCGGCCGTCGGCGGCACAATCGCGCTCGTAGAGGAAAATGATTCTGTTACTATTGACGCGGACGCGCGCCTGCTTCAACTTAACGTCTCGGAGGACGAATTGAAGCGCCGCCGCGCCGCGTGGGTCGCGCCCGAGCCGCGCGCCCGCCGCGGCGTGCTCGCCAAATACGCGCGGCAGGTTTCCAGCAGTAGCCTCGGCGCTGTGACCGACGGCAGTTAAGTCAGTACCGCAGGCGGTACTGACTGCGAGTTCTAAGCTATGAAAGCACGAGTGATGAAGTTCGGCGGCACTTCGGTTGGCAACGCCGAGTGCATCGGCCGCGTGGCGGAGATCGTAGCCACGGCCGCGCGTGAGGGCGCACCCGTA
The DNA here is from genome assembly GCA_035253525.1 of Pyrinomonadaceae bacterium. Lineage (GTDB taxonomy): Bacteria > Acidobacteriota > Blastocatellia > Pyrinomonadales > Pyrinomonadaceae > QHXM01. The sequence continues at coordinate 2,423 of DATFCB010000361.1, forward strand.
GTCGCGGTCGTCTCGGCTATGAGCGGCGTGACCAACCGTCTGATTGGAGCGGCCAGGGCGGCGGAGCAGGGTGACGCTACGGCCGCCACGCAACTCGCGGAAGCGCTCCGCAAACAGCACGCGGAGGCGATTGAAGCCCTCGTCCGCGAAGAGGGCCGCCGCGCACAGTTGCTCGAACGCGCCGGCGAGATTATCGAAGAGACGGCGAGCCTCTGCCGCGGCACGACGCTCCTGCGTGAATTGACGCCGCGCGCGATGGACGCGATTTCGAGCGCGGGCGAGCGCCTTTCCGCGCGGCTGCTGGCGAGCGCGATCAATGAACTGGGACTCGCGAGCGTCGTCGTCGAAGCGACGGAGCTGATTGTCACCGACGGAGTCCACGGCCAGGCAGAACCCTTGATGGACGAGACGCGCGAGCGCGTCGCCGCGCGCCTCCCACCGTTACTCGAAGAAGGTTTCGTGCCCGTTGTGACGGGCTTCACGGGCGCGTCACAGTCGGGCGCGCTGACGACGCTCGGGCGCGGCGGCTCTGACTATTCCGCGACCATCCTCGGTGCCGCGCTCGACGCCTCGGAGGTCATCATCTGGACGGACGTTGACGGCGTGCTGACGGCAGACCCGCGCTTAGTCGCGGATGCGCGCACGCTGCGCGAAATCTCTTACAACGAAGCGGCGGAACTGGCCTACTTCGGCGCGAAGGTCCTGCACCCGAAGACGCTCAGGCCCGTGGCCGAGAGGAGCATCCCGGTCTGGATTCGCAACAGCTTCGCGCCGGAGCTTCCTGGCACAAAAATCACCGAGACGGGCCATCCGACGGCGCGCGGCGTCAAGGCGATTACGGCCATCAAAGACGTTTCACTCATCACGGTCGGCGGGCGCGGCATCGTCGGCGTCCCCGGCGTCGCCGCCAAGACCTTCGCGGCCGCGGGCCTCGCGCGCGCCAACGTCCTGCTCATCTCGCAGTCCTCTTCGGGCAACGACATCTGCTTCATCGTCAACTCTGAGGACGCGGCGCGCACCGTCGCGTCATTGCGCGAGGCGTTCGCTTACGACCTGAGGCATCAACAGGTCGAGCACATCACGGTCAACTCCGAGATCGCTATCGTCGCGGTCGTCGGCGACATGATGCGCGGCACGCCCGGCATCGCGGGGCGCACCTTCAGCGCTTTGGGCCGAAAGGGCATCAACATTATTGCCATCGCGCAGGGCTCTTCGGAGTACAATGTCTCGTTCGTCGTCGAGACGGGCGCGATGCGCGACGCGGTCCTGGCCGTGCACAACGAGTTCGGCCTACAGCGCCGCGCCTCCCGCTTCGAATCCTCTGAAAGCGCTCTCTCCAAGGCATGAACTTTTCGAGCGAAAGAGTCCTGACTAAGCCCGCGCACGCCTCGCAACGCTGCATGGAGATCGGCTGCGGCGCGAGCTACGCGCTGGACGAGCGGCTTTACGTCTGCCCGCGCTGTGGCGGCTTGCTCGATGTCGAGCGCGGCGACGAAGCGCGCGATGCTTCAAGCCTGCGCCGCGTGTGGGACGAACGGCTCACGTCATTTGAGGCGCGCGACCGCAGCGGCGTCTGGCGCTATCGCGAATTGCTGCCGTTCGCGGACGACACGGAAATCGTCTCGCTCTACGAAGGCAACACGCCTCTTTATGACGCACCGCGCGCGGCCTCTTACTGCGGGCTAAGCAGTCTGACGCTCAAGCATCAGGGCTGCAACCCCACGGGCTCTTTCAAAGACACAGGGATGACCGTTGCCGTCACGCAGGCCGTCCGCCTCGGCGTCGAGACGGTCGTCTGTGCCAGCACGGGGAACACTGCGGCGAGTCTCGCGGCTTACGCGGCGCGGGCGCGGCTTCAGTGCGCGATACTCGTCCCGCGCGGGCAGATCAGCCACGCGAAACTGGCACAGAGTCTGGACTACGGAGCGGCAGTCCTGGAACTCGACGGCAACTTCGACGACGCGATGCGCGTCATACGCGAGCTGGCCGAGGACGAATCCATCTACCTCGTCAACTCAATCAACCCGTTTCGCATAGAGGGACAGAAGACTGTCGCGGCGGAACTCTTGCACCAGCGCGGCTGGCGCGTTCCCGACCACGTCGTCGTGCCCGGCGGCAACCTGGGCAACAGCGCCGCGCTCGGCAAAGGTTTTAAAGAGCTGCTCGACCTCGGCCTGATAGAACGTCTGCCCAAACTGTCTGTCGTGCAGGCGGAAGGCGCGGCACCTTTCGCGCGCCTGTTCGCGTCGCAAGAGCAGTCGGCGGGCGCTGCCTTGTCGCTGGAGCGCGCGCTCGCAGACGTGCTCACGCCAGTCGAGCACCCGCAGACCTTGGCGACGGCGATCAAGATCGGCGCGCCCGTGTCCTGGAAGAAAGCCATGCGCGCGGTCGTGTGGACGGGCGGGCGCGTGTTGAGCGTGAGCGAGCAGGAGATTGCAGACGCCAAGGCCATCATCGGGCGCGACGGCATAGGGTGCGAGCCCGCCTCGGCGACGACCGTCGCGGGCCTTAGAAGGCTGGTCGCGGACGGCTCGGTCGGCCCGGACGAGGACGTGGTGGCCGTGCTGACCGGACATGTGCTGAAGGACGCGGACTACGCGATCAACTATCACCGCGAAACTCTCTACACGCACGACCGCTCGCCCGACAAGACCAAAGAGGAGCGCCGCCTCGCCGGCACATTCATGAACCCTCCCGCCCGTGTGAAGGCGACGAAGGCGGCCATCCTCGAAACACTGAGGCGCAAGGAAGAGGAAAATACAAATTGAAAGACAAGCTTCAATCTCCTCTTAGCGTCTTTGCGCCTTTGCGTGAGAAAACCAAAACCACTCACGCCAAGACGCAAAGACGCAAAGGTGTTGAGCCGTTGTGAAAGTTGAATCTATCATCGCCGTTGAGAGCTATAAGCGTAGCGCGCCCTCTTTTACCGTGCGTGTGCCCGCTTCGACTTCGAACCTGGGCGCGGGCTTCGATTGCTTCGGCCTCGCGTTGCGTCTTTACCTGAGCGTCAGGGCCACCGTCGTCGAAGGGGCTGCCGAACCTTGCCGCGTGCGCAACGGCGGCGAGGGCGTGGGCCTGTCCCGCACGGCGGACAATCTGATTTATGTTGCGATGCGCTTTGCTGCGTCGCGCGAGGGGTTGGAGTTGCCGCCCGTGCGGCTCGCCGTCCACAACGAGTTGCCGCTGGGTCGAGGCTTGGGGAGCAGCGCGGCGGCCATCGTCGCGGGGCTCTCGCTCTGCCAGCTTGTCTGCGGGCATGAGCTTTCTGATGAAACTATCCTGCGCTATGCGCTGGAACTTGAGGGCCACGCGGACAACGTCGCCCCGGCCCTGTACGGCGGCTTCGTCGTCAACTGCGTGACGCAGGGCGGCGGCGTGCTCGCGGTCAAGCGCCGCTGGCCTGCGGACCTGAAGACAATTGTCGTCTCGCCGGACGTGTCGCTGAAGACTGCCGAGGCGCGCGATGCGTTGCCCCGCACAATCGAGCGCGCGGCGGCCGTGCATAACATTCAGAGAGCCGCGCTTTTCGTCGCGGCGCTCGACGCGGGCCGCTACGATCTTCTCTGGGAGGCCATGCGGGACCAGTTGCATCAGCGGCACCGCGAGTCTCTTGTGCCAGGATTGTCTGCGGCGCTCGCGACGCCGCGCGAGCCGGGCCTCGTCGGGCTGGCCCTGAGCGGAGCGGGGCCGAGTGTGGTGGCGCTCGCGACCTCACGCTTCGCGGAACTCGGCGAGACAATCGCGGAGAGCTTCCGCCGAAATGGCACAGGAGCGAGGGTGCGCGTCCTCGACGTTGACGGCGAGGGGCTGCAAACGAGCGTGTCGAAGTAATCTTGAATCGCGGCGGATTCCGGGATTAGCGTTGACAGGTTTTCCGGGTTTTGCCTATAGTGCAAAGGTCGTCAGTCGGACGAAGAATCTGTTTGAGTAGTCAGCACGAGATGCAACGCACGCCCCTTTACTACTTCGCTTTTATCTACCGCTTCTCCTACGGGGAGGGGCGGCGGCGGGGCGTTGCGCGCGCGCGTGAGGATTTGAAGACCTGAGACGCGAGCGAAAGATTTCAGCCGGAGCCAGCCGCAACCCGACCTTGTTGAGTTGCGGCTGGCTTTTTTATTTGAAGGGGATGAG
>DATFCB010000362.1:0-3043 GCA_035253525.1 Pyrinomonadaceae bacterium
ACCCAACGCCCGTCACCTCTTTCCAGTCCACGTCGCCGAGCAGCCTGGGGAAGCCTATGCAGAGGGCGTTCCCGGCGGCCGTCAAAATTCCCCGCGCGTAATCCGTCAGGCCGGCGAGCCGTAGGGGACCGCCGCGTGCGCGCCACACGAGCAGCGCGAGCGACGTGAGCACGCCTGCCCCGGCCAGAAAATTGAGCGTCAGGGAATCGCGCCACGCGTAGGCGGACGCGCACAGCAGCGCGGCCAGCAGCAGCCAGTGGCCGCCGCCCGCGAGCGCGCGCCGCCGCCAGCGGGTCAGCGAGACGAGCAGCGCGCACGCGAGCGCCAACGCCCACAGCAACACGTTCAGGCCCCAGGGGTGCGCGCGCAACAGGGCGTCGCCCAGTATGCCCAGCAGCACCGCCGCCTCTAAAATCTTAATGCCCCGTCCAGTCTTCTCCTTCATCTCGCCCACCCTTCGGAGTCAACTAAAGCGCTTTGCTTCATAAAGCGCAGACACAAAAAAAAGCGCCGCCGCTTTTTACGACGGCGGGCGCATGGTCTTGATGAGGGCTTCCATGTGATTAAGGTACTGTTCGAGCGCGTTGCGCCCCTGTCTGGTCAATTTGTATTCGGTCTTCGGAGTGCGGCCCTCGAATGATTTCGTGCAACTGATGTAGCCCGCGTCTTCCAGTTTGCGCGCGTGGACGCTCAGGTTGCCGTCGGTCGTCTTGATGAGACGTTTGAGATCGTTGAAGGTGAGCCGGTCGTTGACCGCGAGCGCGCTGATGATGCCTAAGCGCGAGCGCTCGTGAATCAGCCGCTCGAACTTCTGGTGCGGCGCGCTCTCCGACTTGTCCTGGCCGACGCTCTTGAGCTTGGCCTCTGCGTCGCGGCCCCTGCGTTGCGATTCTTTTTTTAAAGCGTTCTGTCTAGCCACCGTGCCTCCTGGCGATGATGATGCCGAAGATGATGTGCAGGCCGCCGAAGCCTGCGGCCATCAGGTAATTCCCCCACGCGGCGGGCGCGAACGACGCGACCGCGCCGAGCAGCATGAAACACAGGCCCATGACGGGGACGATCTTGACGGAGAAGGCCCCGCCCGTCACGACACCCGTGCCGTAAAGCAGCAGCCACGTGCCCGGCAAAGCACTCACAGCGCCGAGGCGCAGGAGCACGATTGTCATCAACACGCCTGCCAGAACCGGCGGCGCGTAACTGAGCGCGAACTTGCGCCCTGGCCCGGAAAGCACGGGCGTCTCGGCCCGCCGCGCCTTCCTGTCCATCGCCCAACCGCCGATGACGAGCGCGAGCAGGGCTTCCACGACCCACGTCGCCAGCCACAGGTTAATCGTCGGCTGCCAGGCCGCGACGACTGACGCGGCGAGCGCGGTTGCGCCCATCAGGACGCCGCCCCAGCCCGGCACGGCCGTGAACGACGAGGCGCGCTCCATCGTCTCGCGTATGAACTTGAGATTGTCCATCGCGCGGTCGTGCAGGGCCGGGGGCTGCTTTCCCTCTTCCTCTTCGACGCGCGGCGGGAATTGGTGAATCGAGGCCATGCACCTGATGATACGCCGCCTGCCTGATTTGTCAAGTGCTTTGTTTGATAAAGCCAGAATGACTCAAAGGTTGGAACCCGCGCGCCGGAGGAAGCCCTGGAAGCGCGGGTCCGAGCGAAGGCTGTCAAAAAGGGGGTTCACCTTGAGCGTCACCCCTCCGCCTGAGGAGCGCTCCGCAAAGACCTTCTCGAACCAGGCGAACGCCTGATCTTTCTCCCCGAGTCCCGTGTGGGCGACTGCCATCCATAAAGGCGAGACGTAAGTTTGCTGCGAGAGGTCTTTGACCCGCTTCAGCACTCTTTGTGCCTCGTCCATTCTTCCCGCTCGCCCGTAGACATACACCAGCCAGGACAAGTACGGCGGGTTGTTTTCCAATCCTTTGACCTTGAGAAGCTCGGCCACGGCCTCTTCATGCTGGCCGTTCGTCGAATAAGCCAGCGCCAGCAGCGCGTGCGCCTCCGCGAAGTCAGGGTCCACGTCGAGCGTCCTTTTGTATTGCGTTATCGCCTCGTCGTGGCGGCGTGCTATGTAGTAGACCTTTGCCACGTCCGTGCTGATGATGAGCGAGAGCGGGTCTAAATCGTGGGCCCGTTCGATCTCTGCTATCGCTTCGTCGAACCGCCCCATGTAGGCTAAAAACTCGCCGTACCACTGGTGCGCGGTCGCATAGTTCGGATTCAACTCGATGGCCCGCTTGAACTCCTTCTCGGCCCCAGCCCAATCCCAGTCGTTGTTCATGGCGTAGAGGCCCAGCGAGGCATGCGCTTCACCGAGCGTCTCGTCCAGTTCGAGAGCGCGTCTGGCCCCTGCCTTTGCTTGAGCAGCACTCTCGGCCTGCGCGGCCGCATCGTCGCCGCCCAGATACCCGTAGGCGTCGCCCAGGCCGGCGTAAGCCCGCGCGTAGGTCGGGTCTATCTCAAGCGCCTGCTTAAAATATTCGACGGCCTTGCGGAACCCGTCTCTCGTTCGCTTGTTCCAGAAGTAGCGCCCTTTGAGATAAGCCTCATACGCCTCTATGTTGACCGGCTTCTGTTTGGCGGGCCGCCCGTTTGCTTCCCCGCAGATGCGCGTGACGAGGTCGCACGCCACACGCTCCGAGATTGAATCCTGCACAGAGAAGATGTCCGTGAAGCGCTCGTCGAACTGTGCGGACCAGAGTGTCGCCCCGTCGGCAACGCGTATGAGTTGGACGGTGAGGCGCAGCCGGTCGCCCTGGCGCTGGAAACTCCCTTCGAGCACGGCGTCCACGCCCTGCCGGCGGCCGATTGCGATGGGGTCCTGGTTCGCTTCCGTGTAACGGCGGATGGCGCTGGTCGGGCGCACGACGATCTCGCGGACGTTGCCCAGCCTCGTAATCAAGGCATCGGCCAGCCCCAGACTAAGATATTCGTCCTCGCTCTCCGCGCCTATCGCCTTGAAGGGCAGCACGGCGATGGAGTTGAGTTGCGGCTGGCCCGGACCGCTCGCCTCGGGCTTCGCGTTCTCGCGCTGCCAGGGACGAT
>DATFCB010000363.1:0-6590 GCA_035253525.1 Pyrinomonadaceae bacterium
GTTCTCCATCGTGCTGTCGAGCCCGTCGCTCATCAACACGATGGCATTGCGGCGCGAGTCCTTCGCCTCTTTGAAGACCTCGTCCATGACGAAGGCGACCGAGTCGTAGACGTTGGTGCTGCCCTTCGGTTTCTCAATCGCGTTGATGCGCTCGCGCAAGAGAGCGCGGTCGCTCGTCAGGCGCGAGACGATGACGGGCTCGTGCGTGAAGGTGACGACGCCGATGCGGTCCATCGGGCGCGCGGCCTCGACGAAGCGGAGCGCCGACTCGCGTATCAGCGCGAGCTTGTCCTGCGTGGAGAGCGAAAGGTCTATCAGCAGGACGAGGTTGAAGGGCGCGTTGGCCGACTCGAAGTGCGTGAGCCGCTGCTCCGAGCCGTCCTCGAACAATTTGAAATCGCCCTCGGCGAGTCCCCTCAGGCCGCGATTCGTCCCGCGGTCGATGACGCTGACGTTGAGCGTGACGAGTTCCGTGTCAACGCGCACGATGTCGCCCTCGTCAATCTCTTCCGGCCCTTCGAGCGGCGTGGCAGGCGTGCCCGCCCCCGTCCCCGTTCTCTCAGCGCCGATGAGGACGGGCTTGACGTTCGTCGCTTCGGACCTCCTGCGCGTCTCTTCGATTGGCACAGAAGTGTCGCGCGCGGAGGTGTCGCGCGGCTCGCCGTAAGAGGAGAGCGCGACGGCCCCGCGTTTGGAGACGAGGCGAACGCTGCGCCCGCCCGCACCTAAGCGCGCGCGAAGAACTTTGCCGCCGCCGAACGCGCCAGCGGGGAGTCGCAGCGTCGAGGAGACCCCTTTATTGACCGACTCGGCCACGATGTCGGCGTCCGCCGACGCGGGGAATTCGGCGCGTATGTCGCCGTGCACGCTCTCGACCGAAAGCTCTGCGGGCAGGCCGTGCACGACGACCGCGCCCGTCTCCGAGACGACCGCCACGCGCGCGCGCTCGGGCACGCGCACCACCAAGTCAACGCGCGTCAGCATCCCGACCTCGCGCGGGCTGACGCTGACGGTCAGAAGCTGCTCCGTCCTGCTGATATTGAAGGGCGAGCGGCGCGGCTTTTCGCCCCTCACCTTGGCCGCGATGGTGACGTGCTCCTCGCCCCACACCTCCACGCTCACGCTGCCGCGCGAGTTGGTGATTCTGATCTCGCCGCCGGGGGGTAGGTCCGCGCGCACGCCGTTGTCGTCCGCCGCCGACGAAAAAGCGCGTGCCGCGCACAGCAGCAGGACAAAAATGGGAGAGAGAAGTCTTCGTGAATAAAACATGACTTTATCTCGTCGTGAATCGTTAATTGTAAATCGCCAATCGTAGAACGAATTTTATGTTCACGATTTGCGATTCAAGATTGACGAATTTTCCGTCCGCTTCGGCACGGAACTCGGGGAGTAAGGCGATGCCTGTGGACAGGATAGACCAGCCGAGCGCGCATCATCAAACCCGGCGGCCGCTTATTCACAGAATTCCGCGCCCGCTTCGCCGCCGGACTGTGCCAGCAGTGTTTCCATGTGCTGCCGGGCCTTCCACGCGCCGGTGCGTGTGGCTACGCGGACGCCGTCGGTCCAGGCGCGGCGCGCCTCTTCCGGCGCGCCCTGGTTCGAGAGCGCCGTGCCGAGCAGTTGGTAGGCGGCCGTATAGTCCGGGTTGACGCGCACGACGTTGCGGAGCGCGTCGGCCGCCTCGCTCCACCTTTCGGCCTTCATGTACTCGCTGGCGAGCCCGTACCAGACCATGGCGTCGTCCGGCTGCTGCCGCGCCATCTCCGCGAAAATTTCCAATCTGGATTGTGCCATAATGATTGTCTTGCCCGGCCGCAAGCCTACCGCTCGATTACGTCGAGCAGGGAGTCAGTCTGCGCCGGGGCGGGCTCTGCCTGGGCAGGCTCCTCGCCGTCCCAGTCCGAGAGGCGCAGCATCAGGTTGTTGAGGTTCGTGGCGTAGGGCAGCGCATCCTCTTTCGTCACGACGCCTTTACGAATCAATTGTTCGAGCACGCCGTCGAAGGTCTGCATCCCCTCCTGCTCGCCCTGCTCCATCGCGTCGAGCAGAGATTTGCCTTCCGACTCGCCCTTCTCTATGTACTCCTTGGTGCGCGACGTTGATTTCAGGATTTCGATGGCGGCGACGCGGCCGCGCCCGTCGGCGCGCGGGATTAATCGTTGCGAGACGATGTAGCGGAACGACTGCGCAATGCGGGCGCGGATAACGTGCTCCTCGTTCTTGGGGAAGACGCCGATGATGCGGTCCACGGTCTTCGACGCGTCAATCGTGTGGAGGGTGGAGAGCACGAGGTGTCCCGTCTCGGCAGCTTCGAGCGCGACCTCTATGGTCTCGCGATCGCGCATCTCGCCGACTAGGATAACCTTCGGGGCCTGGCGGAGCGCCGCACGCAGGGCGCGCGAGAAGTCAGACGTGTCCGAGTAAAGCTCGCGCTGGTGAATCGTGGAATTCTTGTGAACGTGCAGGAACTCTATCGGGTCTTCGATGGTGACGATGTGGTAGTACTTCGTCTCGTTAATTAAATCAATGATGGCCGCGAGCGTGGAGCTTTTGCCGGAGCCGGTCGGCCCCGTGACGAGGACGACGCCGTTCTTCAGCTCGCAGATGTTCTTGAGCTGTTCCGGCAGGCTGAGGTCTTCAAAGCGCGGGACGCGCGGCGGGACAACGCGCATGACGATGGCGTGCGTCCCGCGCTGCATGAAGATGTTGACGCGGAAGCGAGAGAGCCCCGGCGCGCTGAACGAGAGGTCGGTCGAGCCATATTGTTCCAGATTCTGCGCGGCCGCGGCGTTGTGCCCGGCGCGCAGGTGGCTGCCGATAATCAGTTTCGAGATGCCGGCCGTGTGCGCGGGCGTCAGCTTTTCGAGGCCGGCGATGCGCACGGGCTGCAATTTACCCACCAGCTCGACCTGCGGCGGGCGGCCCGGCGAAAAGATCAGGTCGCTGATTTTATCGGAGACGGCCAGCATCTGCCGCAGCACCTCTATGAAGTTCGGCAGCGGCGGGCCGCCGGCACCGGCGGGCGCTCCCGCAGGCTGTGTCGGCGTCTGAGGCTGAGTCGGAGTAGTCGTAGGTTGTTCTGGTGTGCTCATTTTGTTCGTAAATCGTCAATCGTCAATCATGAATCGTAAAAGAATTGTAAAACGTAGAAGACGGGCCGCCTGTCTATTCACGATTTACGATTGACGATTTACAATTCACGGCTTTTCCGGCGTCAAAGTTTCAGCAGAGCGGCGTGACAGAAAATAAATCTCTGCGGCGAACAACTACCATATAATGGGCGTACATCCAAAAGGGTGCAAGGGGGGAACAGCCTTCGCGACATTTGAGGCGGCCCCGAGTCTACGAAAGAGAGGCGCTAAAAGTCATGGCAACTTACAGAGACCCTGTCAGATGCTTTGCTCCGCTGGAAGTCATTGAGCGCCTGCTGGAAATTCGTGCCGAAGCGGGTTTCTCTCCCGTTGTTTATCTCGTATCGAACGATGATTTGGCAGCGTGTTTGGACGCATACGGATTTGATGTCTACGCTTTTTCCGACGCCGACGCCGAGTTTCACTTCGGCGATTACCGTGCCCCGCTCGCGCCGGGCGGCGACCGCGCGCATGTCTCTTTAACGGCGCACTGAATAAAGCTCGTCAATCGTCAATCGTGAATCGTAAATCGGAGAGCGTTTTTTCCATTTACGATTCACGATTGACGATTTACGGCTTTTACAGCGCTTTGACGATGAAAAACGTCATGTCGTCGGTCGCGCCGCGGCCGTCGGTCCAGTTGAGCACGTCCTTTTGAATCGCCGTGATCAGGTCGCGCGCGCTCAAGTCCCGATTGGCGCGCACGGCCTCTTCCAGGCGGTCGCGCCCGTACTCTTCGCCGATTTCGCCCGTCGCCTCAGTCACGCCGTCCGTATAAAGCACCAGAATCTGGCCCGGCTCAATCGCCTGATAGTATTCGTAATAGCGCGTATTCCTGAACATGCCCAGGGGGAGGCCGCCGCGCTCTATGAAGCGGGCCGTGCCGTCCGCGTCCATCAGGAGCGGCGGGTTGTGCCCGGCGTTCGTGTAGGCGAGCGTTCGGTTCGAGCCGTCGAGCACGCCGTAAAAGGCCGTGACGAACTGGTTGCGCTCGATTGACTCCCAGAGCAGGTAGTTGACCTTCGCCATAGAGATGTGCGGGGCGTAGCCGATGTGAATCGCGGCCCTCAGGCTGGCGCGCAGGAAAGCCATCAGGAGCGCCGCGGGCACCCCTTTGCCCGACACGTCCGCGATGACCATGCCGATCTGGTCTTCGTAGATGCTGACCCAGTCGTAATAATCGCCCGACACCTCTTCGGTCGAGAAATTCCAGGCGCAGATGTCGAAGCCTTCGAGCTGCGGGTCGCGCGGCGGCAGCAGCTCAAGCTGAACCTGGCGCGCGACTTCGAGCTGGCCCTCCAATCTCTTTTTCTCGATGAGCTGGTCGTGCAGCATCACCTTCTCGATGATGATGGCGACCTGCGAGGCCAGGAGCAGCAGGACTTGAAGATCGTCGTCGTCGTAAGCGTTCAGGTGGTCGCTTTCGAGGTCGAAGACGCCTATGACTTCGTCGTTCGTGATGATGGGCGCGACCATCTCCGAGCGCGTCTCGGAGCGGGCGTTGATGTAACGCGGGTCGGTGCGCACGTCCGGCGAGATGACCGGCTCGCCAGAGACCGCGACGTGGCCGATAATCCCCTCGCCCATCTTGAGCTTCAACTCTCTTAAAGCGTCTATGTCGTAGCCGCGCACGGCCTCCGTGTGAAAGACGCAAGCCTGTGCGGGCTGGGCGTCGGGGCTGACCTTCGCGCACTTGAGGACGTAAATTCCGGCGGCGTCGTAGTGAATCAGCGAGCCGAGCGTGTCCATCACGAGGTTGAGCACCTCCTGGAGGTCCAGCGACCGGCTGATTTTTTTGGTGATGTCCAGGAGCAGGCGCAGCTTATCCGTCACGGTCAGTTCCACCGTCGGCGCGAGTGCTCCTTTTACTTGCTCTGCCATAATCTCGGGGCCGTTAATCGAAACGCGAGGCCGCGTCAGATTATAAACGATGCGCGCCCGTTCGCGGAATTCTATCCCGCCGCCGCTTCAAGCGCCGCCTCCGTCAATAGCTCGAATTCGAGCGCGGCCGCGGGCTTGTGCTGGAAGAAATCGTTGACATCCGAAGCCAGGTTGAGTTGTGCGATTCGCATCCCGCGGGCGGCGAACATCTCGCGGTAACGGGCCGAAGCGCGGCGGCCCGCCTCGTCGGCGTCGAGCGCGCTGATGACGCGGAAGCGCGCGAGCGGCGCGAGCCACTCCTCGCGGAAGCCGCCCGCGCCGACCAGGCCCACGGCCGTGAACCCGTGCGCCGTGAGCGTCAACGTGTCCGTGAACCCCTCGACCAGGTAAACGATCTGCTCGCTCGGCAGCTCCGTGAGCGCGTCCACGTTGTAGAGCGACGGAACGCCGCCGCGCATATTGTGCCAGCGCGGCTCGACGCCGGAAGCGGTCGTGCGCGCCTGCAAGTAGACCGCGCGTCCCTCCACGTAAAAGGGGAAGAGCAGCCGGTGGCGGTAGAAGGTCAGGTGTGCCTGCGCGTTGAAGAGGCCGCTTTGCTGCAACTCGTCGAGCGCGAACTCGTCCAGCATGCGGCGCATCACGCGGCGGTAGGCCCGGCGCGGGAAGTAAACGACGCCGGCGCGCTTGATGGTCTTCGAGTCAATCCCGCGCCGCTGTAGATAATTCAGCCCTTCGGTCTGCTCCTCGCGGCGGCACACTTCGAGGAACCTTTCGCAGACGACGGTCAGGCGCGCGGCGGCGAGCGGCTCGGCCTCGGGAGGCGCTTCGCGGTCGGGCGCGGCGCGGAATGCGAGCGAACGCTGCTGCCCGTCCGTGCTGATGCCCAACTCGCCGGCCATCTCGCGCACGGCCCGCGAAAATGGCACATTGCGCATCAACTCGTAAAAACGGATGGCGTCGCCGCCCTCATCGCGCGAGAAGCAATGGAAGAGGCCGCGTTGCAGGTCAACGGAAAGGCTGGGGTGACCCTTGCCGCTGTGCGAGTGTGCGGGGATGGGGCAGAGCGACTGCATGCGGGAGCCCGTTGGCCGCGCATCCGGGCAAAAACGCAGATAGAAGGAGCGGTAATCGAGGCGCAACTTAATCTCGTCGCTCAACTGTCGCAGCCTTTTTGTCATAAAGACGTAACTCGTGAATCGTGAATCGTAAATCGTGAATCGAAGCACGGTCTTTCTTTGACGATTCACGATTTACGATTCACGATTTACGAACCTTTGCCTTCCGTTGCCGCTCCACTGCTCGCGCAGGCGCATCTCTTCCGGGTGAAGTTTTTTGTACTCGGCCCAGAGGCGCGAGACCTTAATGCGGTATTCGACCAGGTCGCGGCTGACGTTGAAGTGCTGTGCGATTTCTCTGGAAGTCTTGCCGCGCGAGACGAAATGCTTGAGGGCCGCGAAGGGCACGAGCGCGGCCGCGCCGACGGCGTAGGCAGCCTCCTCGTCCTCCTCGTTGTAGTCGCGCGAGACGGTCTTGCCGTTACGGTCCTCGGCGACGATGTGCAGGCGGTTGGCCTTGTGG
>DATFCB010000364.1:0-2233 GCA_035253525.1 Pyrinomonadaceae bacterium
TTGACCACCTCTACGCCTTCATCTGGGAGCAATTTCACCCCGGCTTTTACGCCTTCAGCCTCTGGCGTTTCCTGCTCTCCTCTTTGGTGCTGCTCGTGCCGACGACGTTGATGGGGGCGACGCTGCCCGTGCTCTCGGCCGCGCTCCTGCGCTCGCCGCATCACAAGCCCACGGCCGTAACGCGCCTCTACACCTGCAACCTCGTCGGCGCAATCTTCGGCGTAGTCGTGGCGGGCTTCTACCTCCTGCCCGCGCTCGGCGTCCGCCTGACCATCTTCACGGCCGCCGCCATCAATCTCGTCGTCGGCCTCGCGGCCATCGTCATTGACCGGAAAGACGAACAAGCCCCCGCCCGCGACGAAGAGGCTGGGCGAGCGGAAGCAGTAGAAGAAGAGGCAGAGCTTGAAGGTCACGCGACAGAGCCTTTGCCGTCCGATGCGCAATCCGACATCAGCAATCCGCAATCGCGAAGGTTCTGGCTGTTGTGCGCGGCCGTCTCGGGTTTCGTCACGATCAGCACGCAGGTCGCCTGGACGCGCGTCCTGACGATGATCATAGGGTCCAGCACCTATGCCTTCAGCATCGTCGTCGCGCTCTTCCTGCTGGGCCTGGCAATCGGCGCGTATCTCGTCGGCGGGAAAAAGAAGAAGGCCACTGACCTGCGGCGCTCGATTATGAACATAGAGCTGGCGACCGCGTTGACGCTCGTCCTCAGCATCTGGATGGCGAACGGAACTCCGACCTTCCTGACCAGGCTGGGGCTGGATTGGCAGATCAACTCCTGGCTCGGCCTCATCGGCTTGCAGGTGCTCGCGGCCGCGCTCCTGATACTTTTGCCGGCCATCCTGATGGGGATGGTGATGCCGCTCGTCCTGGTCTGGGCCAGTCGCGCGGGCGGCGACGCTTCGGTCCGCATGGTCGGCCGCAGCTACGCCGTCAACACCCTCGGCGCAATCGCGGGCGCGTTCAGCACGGGCTTCATCCTCATCCCGAAGGTGAGCACGCGCTTCACCATCCTCTTCGCCGCAGCCATGTGTGTCGTCCTCGCCGGTCTGGCCTACAGGCCGCCGCGCGAGACGCGCGACCCGCAACTGAGGCGCAGTCTAGCGGCGGGCGTGACGGCCTGCCTGGTGCTGCTCGTCATGCTCGCCGCGCCGAAGATGCGACTCGACCAACTCTCCATAGGCGCTTACGACAGCCTCGTGCGCGTGCTCGCGAAATCGCGCGGCAGCGTCGCGGAGACGGGGAATGCGAAGCCGCCGGGGCCGGACATACACCGCCTGCTCTGGTACAAGGAGGGGCCGACGGCCACCGTCTCCGTGCGCGACGACTGGGGCATACGCTCTATGGCCGTCAACGGACGGACCAACGCCTCGGACAAGGACGACATGCCGACGCAGGTCATTCTGGGCCAACTTCCTCTGCTCGTCGCGCCGCGCGCCGAGACCGGATTGATAGTCGGCTACGGCTCGGGCGTCTCCGTCGGCTCTATGCTTCAGTCAGGAATCGTCTCGCTCGAATGCGTGGAGCTTGAGCCGGCGGCGATTGAGGCTGGCGAGTATTTCAATCACGTCAACAACGAGCCGCTCAAAGACCCGCGCGTGCGTTTGATAATTGACGACGCGCGCACCTACCTGCGCGTCAACCCGACGAGCTACGACATGATCGTCAGCGAGCCGAGCCACCCGTGGGTTCCGGGCGTCGCCAATCTCTTCACGCAGGAGTTTTTCGAGCTGGGCCGCAGGCGATTGAAAGATGACGGCGTCTTCGTGCAGTGGTTGCAGACTTACCAACTCTCGACAGAAAGTTTGCGCTCTGTGCTCGCGACCTACGCGAGCGTGTTCCCGCACGTCCTGGTCTTCCGCGTGGAGGGCGTGGCTAAGGGGAAGGATTTGATTCTGGTCGGCAGTCGTCAGCCGCTCTCGCTTAATCGTGTGGGCGAGCGGATGCAGGACGCGCGCGTCGCGAAGGAGCTTTCGCGCATCAACCTCAACGCGCCGGCGGACCTCGAAGCGTGGCTCGTCTGCGACGAGACCTTGCTCGCGCCGGCCGTCGCGGGGGCCGTCATCAACACGGACGACAACATGCGCGTCGAGACCAGCGCGCCGCGCGAAGCCTTTCTGCCGATGACGGAGGCCAACGCCGCCTGGGTCGAAAAACTGGCACAACAAACACGCGCCGCACGCCTACCTGTGTAGAGATAGGAAATCTCACGCAAAGGCGCGAAGAAAAC
>DATFCB010000365.1:0-8328 GCA_035253525.1 Pyrinomonadaceae bacterium
GTCCGTCTCGGCGGCGAAGCCGACGACGACGAGGCCGTTGCGGCGGTTCGCGGAGACTTCCGCCAGGATGTCCGGCGTCGGCTCAAGCTCCAGCGTCAGGCGCTCGCCGGACTTCTTAATCTTGCTCTCGGCGCGCGACGCCGGGCGGTAATCCGCGACCGCCGCCGCGGCGATGAAGACGGAAGCGCTCGCCACCTCCGTCATCACGGCCGCGCGCATCTCATCAGCCGAGAGCGCACGCACGACCTTAACGCCTGCGGGCGGCTCGACGCTGGTCGAGCCCGCGACGATTGTGACCTCCGCGCCGCGCGCACGCGCCGCTTCGGCCAGGGCGAACCCCATACGGCCCGACGAGCGGTTCGAGAGAAAGCGCACGGGGTCCAATTCTTCGCGCGTCGCCCCGGCAGTTATCAAAACTTTCTCGCCCGCCAGGTCGCCGCTTTGACGTGAACTGGCCTCGTGTAGCATTGCGAGCGCGGCAGCGACGATGCGCTCCGGCTCGCTCAGACGGCCTGGGCCAAAAGTGCCGCAGGCCATCTCGCCCGAGTCCGGCTCGACGACGCGCACGCCGTCCGCCCGCAGTTGCCGCAGGTTGCGCCGCGTCGCGGGGTGATTCCACATCGTCGTGTTCATCGCAGGGGCGACGAGTACGGGCGCGTTCGAGGCCAGGTAAGTCGAGGTCAGAAAATCGTCGGCCACGCCGTTGGCGAATTTGGCGATGATGTTGGCGGTGGCGGGCGCGATGACGAAGAGGTCAACCGACTGGGAAAAAGTTATGTGCGCGATGGGGTCCGGGTTGTCCGCGGCGTAGTCGTCTACGATGACGTGCGAGCCGGAGAGGGCGCGGAAAGTGAGCGGCGTGATGAACTCGCAGGCGCGCTGCGTCATCGCCACGCGCACGTTGCAGCCCGCGCGTTGCAGCCCGCGCAGGATTTCGGCGGCCTTGTAGGCGGCGATGCCGCCCGAGACGCCGAGCGCGACCCGCTTGCCCGCGAACTCTGAAGAATCATCGGCCATCTTTCCGTGTTCCCGTTGCAGTGAAAATGTAACACTGCCGATGCCCTTGCGCAACGCACTTGCGGGGCGGTTTATGATAAACTCCGGCGCAAGAAGCAAGTCCCCCGAAGCGTAGATGAAAAGCTTATTCTTTTGAGAGCGATGAGAAGCAAAAGGTTTGGTCTGGTCTGGCTGCTGGCGCTCGTCTTCGCCGCCGGGGCTGTCGAAGCCTCTGCACAACGGCGGCAGCAGCGCGCGCCGTCCGAGTTCGGCCCAATCGTCAGTGCTTACCTGAGCTACCTGGAAAACGAGCAGGAGGTCGTGGACGACCGCGCGAGCCGGCACGAGGTCAACAGGGCCTACTACATCAAGAACTCGAACCGCATACGGGCACTGCGGCAGATGGCCCTTAAAATCGCGCGCGAAACCGACAACGATTACCTCCCGGAATTCGAGGCCGCCACGCGCGACGAACTGGGGAGTCTTTTCGAGACGCCGCCGAAGGTCACGGAGCTGCGGGTCGGCGAGGTCTACAACAACACTTTCCGTTTTCTTGGCCCAGTTCGCTCCGGCGACGTTTACTACATCTTCGCGCGCCTGGACCCTTACGAGCAGGCCGAGTTGATGGAAAAAGAGAAGCAGACAAAGTCCGCACAGGAGACGCCGACGGAGGACGCCCCGGCCGATGATCAGGCGACGAGCCGGCCGCGGCGCGTGGCTACGCCGTGACAACTCGCGTGCGCGTGGATTATTGTTGAGCCGGATGCGGCAGCCGACACTATTCGAGAAGCGAAGCGGAGAGGTTGACGCCGGGCGGGTCGTGCTCTACGCGCTCGGAGATTTTCAGGCGCGCGGGCTAGTCCTGGCCGGGCGCGATCTGCCGCTTGACCGGCTGCGCGGCGCGCTCCGTCGCTCGTCCGATGCCCACGGCGTCAAAGAACTCTCGGACGAAGAGGCAGTCGCGGCCTTCAGAATGCTCGGCGCGGAAGTCAGACAAGTCCCGCCCTTCGTCGCCAAACACCCCTTCCGCGTCATCGTCCCAGAGGAGTTGGCCGAACGCTCCCGGCGCGCTTACGAAGAAATCCTCGCCTCCTTAAAACAGGTCTGAAAAGTCCAAACTTATATGAAGCATGATAAGAGTCGCCGCCGGTTTCTTCGTGACGCGGTCAAAGGTTTGGGTGCCGCCGCCCTGGGCGCACAGCTCGGCGCGATTACGCCGTCAAGAGGTTTTTCGCCGCGCCCGTCCTTCACCTCGAATCTGGCCCAGTCGAAACTCAGGTTCGTAATTCACGGCGGGGCGGGGACGATTCTCAAAAGCGAGATGAGCGCCGAGCGCGAGAAGGAGTACCGCGCGAAGCTGACGGAGGCTTTGACCATCGGCTACGACATCCTGAAGAAGGGCGGGCCGAGTCTGGACGCGGTCGAGGCCGCGATCCGTTTGATGGAGGACTCCCCGCTCTTCAACGCCGGCAAGGGCGCGGTCTTCACCAGCGCCGGGACCAACGAACTGGACGCCTCCATCATGGACGGCAAGACCCTCAAGGCGGGCGCGGTCGCCTCGCTCAAGCACATCAAGAACCCCATCAGCCTGGCCCGGCTCGTGATGGAAAAGTCCAAGCACGTGATGATGGTCGGCGAGGGGGCCGAGTCGTTCGCCAAAGAGCAGGGAATCGAATTGGTTCCGCAGAGCTACTTCTACACGGAGTCGCGCTGGAAGGATTTGCAGCGCCTGAAGGCGACCGAAGAGAAGCAGAACAAAGCTCCGAACGATAAGAAACAGGAGCGTCAGCACGCCGCGCCCCTTGCGCACGCTTACGGCACGGTCGGGGCGGTCGCTTTAGATTCCGGCGGCAACATAGCCGCCGGGACTTCCACCGGCGGGATGACGAACAAGAAGTGGGGGCGCGTCGGCGATTCGCCCATCATCGGAGCCGGAACCTACGCCAACAACGCCACCTGCGGCGTTTCTGCCACGGGCGACGGCGAGTATTTCATACGCCTGGGCGTGGCCCGCGACCTCTCCGCGCTGATGGAATACAAGGGTTTATCCTTGCAGGAGGCGGCCGACGCGGTCATCGAAAAGGTAGGGAAACTAGGGGGCGGAGGCGGCCTCGTCGCGCTCGACAAGGGCGGCCAGATTGCCATGGCCTTCAATACGGCCGGAATGTACAGGGGGCGTATAGGCGCGGACGGTCAGCCGGTCGTCGAGATTTACAAGGATTAGCCGGGGCTTCAAAGGGGCTGTGAGCGAGGGGGCGCTGTCCCCGTAAAATTATCTGGCAAAAGCCTCTAAAGTGTGTTAAGTTTCTGCTCCCATTACGCAAATCCTTGTTGACAGAGGGTCAGGATTCGTGTAAAAAGGCGGAGATATTGAAGCCCTCAGTGGCTCTCATGCCTGCTTTTTTAGGAATGTTCGCGCGGTCGGGTTTGAAATGTCGAGATGGGGTCCAGCGAGAAGGGCCGCAAAAAATACCATCTCCCGCGAATCTCAAGGGGTACGCGGCGCGCTCTCAAAACTTTTTTTCACTTTACGGGAGGAGAATTAATGATCAGCAGAACTTGGAGCCGCAAGTCCATCGCGTTCTGCCTGGCAGTAGCCGTCTTGAGCGTGTACTCGATGGTTGTGCTAGCGACGCCGGGACAGTTGGGCCAAACGGGAGCATCAGGCGAGTTGTCGGCCTCCGGACAGGTCACAGTCAACGGACAGAGCGCGATTTCGGGTGCGACCGTCTTCACGGACAGCACCATCCAGACGGCACAGAACAGTGTTGCCACTATCAGCCTAGGCAAAAACGGCCGCGTCGAACTTCTGCCGGGCACCACGTTGAAGCTCAGCTTTAATGAGTCGGGTCTCACAGGCATGCTCGAATCCGGCCGCGTTCGCGTCTCGGTTCCGCAGGGCGTCTCCGGCGTCATCAACACCAAGGACGCTTCGGCCATCGCCGACACCACTCAGGCAGACGCTTTCACAGTTGACACCGAGTGCGGCAACACGATTGTCGCCACTCAGGTTGGTAAAGTCGAACTTCGCGCCGGCAGCAAGGTCTCCCAGGTTGCTGCGGGTTCGCAGGACACGGCTGGTCAGGCCGCTCCGGGCACGCGCTGCACGCGCCTGCGTACGGAAGGCATGAAGGGTATCGGCGGCGGAGCGTTGGCAGCACTGCTGCTCGCGGCCGGCGGCGCTATCGCGGCGGCGATTATCGCTGGCAAGAGCGAGAACAACGACCTCAACTTCGGCGGCGACATCGTCGTGATCAGCCCGACCAAGTAGTCGAACTTGCTAACCAAACCCGCGCGGGATTCACTACACCCCACGCGGCCCGAAACGAAGTGCAACCTTGCGGGTCACGCGACAACGAAAGCGGCGCGTGACCCGCAAGGTTTTGCTTAGCCGTAAATCGAGTACTCGTGAATCGAGAACTCGTGAATCGTGAATCGTAAATCGTAAATCGTCGAACGGTCTTTCTTTTCCCATTCACGATTTACGATTCACGATTTACCATTTACGATTCACGATTCACGATTTACGAAACAGATGCATATCGCAGTTATCGGTTCGGGGTATGTCGGTCTGGTCACCGGCGCGTGCTTCGCGGAATTCGGCGTTGACGTGACCTGCGTTGACATTGACCGGGAAAAGATCGCGCGTCTTTCCGAGGGCATCATCCCCATCTACGAGCCCGGCCTCGAACAGTTAGTCGTCAAGAACGCGCAGGCGGGCCGCCTCAAGTTTACGACCGACCTCAAAGCGGCGGTTGAACAAACGCTCGTCATCTTCCTGGCCGTCGGCACGCCGCCCCGCGAGGACGGCTCAGCCGACCTCTCTTACGTCGAATCGGCCGCGCGCTCCATCGCCGAGTGCATGAACGGCTACAAGGTGATCGTCACCAAGTCCACCGTCCCCGTCGGCACGGGCGCGCACCTGCGCAACTTAATCCGCGAGCACCAGCGGGAGCGGACCAATTTCGCCATCGTCTCCAACCCGGAATTCCTGCGCGAGGGCGCGGCCATTGACGACTTTATGCGGCCCGACCGCGTCGTCATCGGCAGCAGCGACGAAGAGGCCATCGCGATTTTGAAAGACCTCTACCGCCCGCTCTACCTGATCGAGACGCCTTTCGTCATCACCACGGTCGAGGCCGCGGAACTGACCAAGTACGCCTCGAACGCCTTCCTCGCCACCAAGATTTCCTTCATCAACGAGATCGCCAACTTGTGCGACCTCATCGGCTGCGACGTGCACGACGTGGCGCGGGCGATGGGGATGGACGGGCGCATCGGGCGCAAGTTCCTGCACCCCGGACCGGGCTTCGGCGGTTCCTGTTTCCCGAAAGACACGCGCGCCCTCGCTTCGGTCGCGCACAAGTACGGCGGGGAGACTTTAATCGTTGACGCCGTCATAGAGGTCAACCGCCGCCAGCGCGGCGCGATGATCCCGAAGATAGAGAAGCTGGCCGGCGGCCTTGAGGGTAAGACGCTCGCCGTGCTGGGACTCTCATTCAAGCCGGAGACGGACGACATGCGCGAGGCCCCATCCGTGGAAATCATCCTCGGCCTACTTGAGCGCGGCGCGAACGTGAGGGCTTACGACCCGGCCGCGATGGAAGAGGCGCGCAAAATTCTCCCGGACATCGCCTACGCGGAGGACGAGTACGACGCGGTCGAGGGCGCGGACGTGCTTGTCCTGATGACTGAGTGGAACCAGTTCCGCGCGCTCGACCTCGAACGCATACGCACGCTCCTGCGCGCGCCCAAGGTCGCGGACCTACGCAACATCTACGAACCCGAAGCCATGCGCGAACTCGGCTTCGATTACATCGGAGTAGGAAGGTAAGAAAGTGATAAGTGATGAGTGATAAGTGATAAGCACAGACCTCTTGTCTTAACTTATCACTTATCACTCATCACTTATCACTCATCACTTTTTATGTCTCTCTCAGGAATCGTGCTGGTCACGGGCGGCGCAGGCTTCATCGGGTCGCACATAGCGCAGGGGATGGCGGAGCGCGGCGCTCGCGTGCGCGTGATTGATGATCTCTCGACGGGCCACAGGGAGAATTTGGAAGAGATCGGCGGCGACCTTGATTTCCGCGAGGGAAGCTTGGCGGACGAGAAGGTTCTGCTGAGCGCGCTCGAAGATGTCGAGCTTGTCTTCCACGAGGCAGCGATTCCGTCCGTCCCGCGCTCCGTGAAGAATCCTGTGGAGACTCACGTCGCGTGCGTTGACGCCACGTTCTCACTCTTGAACGCCGCGCGCGCGCGAGGAATCAGGCGCGTCGTCTACGCCGCGTCAAGCTCGGCCTACGGCGACCAGCCGACCTTGCCGAAAGTCGAAGACATGCGCCCCGAGCCGCTCTCGCCTTACGCGGCGGCCAAGCTCGTCGGCGAATACTATTGCCAGGTCTTCACGCGCGTCTACAATCTGGAGACGGTCTGCCTGCGCTACTTCAACGTCTTCGGGCCGCGCCAGGACCCCAGCTCCGAATATTCGGGCGTCGTCTCGCGCTTCATCAGCGCGCTCCTGAGCGACGAGCGTCCCGTCATCTACGGCGACGGCGAGCAGTCGCGCGACTTCACTTACATCGCGGACGTGGTCGAAGCCAACGCGCGCGCCGCCGAGACTAAAGCCGGCGTGGGTCGGGTCATCAACTTCGCGCGCGGCGAAAGAACCACGCTCAACCAACTTCTTGAGACGGTGAAAACCATCACCGGCCGCGCGGACGTGCAGGCCGAGTACAGGGAGCCGCGCAAAGGCGACGTGCGCCACAGCCTCGCGGATATCACGCGCGCGCGCGAACTCTTGGGCTACACCCCGCAGATTAGTCTCGAAGAGGGCTTGCGCCGGACGATTGACTGGTGGAAGCAGAGCCGCTTCTCGGCGGCTTGAGTCTCGGAAAAGCCTCTTAACTCTCCAACATTTTCCTTAAACTCTCAGTGTAAGGCGGTCGCGCGACGCCTTTGTCCGTGATGATGGCGGCGATGAATTCGTTGGGCGTCACGTCGAAGGCGGGGTTGTGGACTTCTACGCCCTCGGGGGCGAGGCGCTGGTCGCGGACGTGCGTGACTTCGCGCGCGTCGCGCTCCTCAATCGGAATCTCTTCGCCGGAGGCGAGCGTTAAATCGAGCGTGGAGACGGGCGCGGCGACATAGAAGGGGATGTCGTGCTGGCGTGCCAGGACGGCGACCATGTATGTGCCAATCTTGTTCGCCGTGTCGCCGTTGGCGGCGATGCGGTCCGCGCCGACCACAACCGCGTCAACCTTGCCTTGCTTCATCACGTGCCCTGCCATGTTGTCCGTAATCAGCGTGACCGGAATCTCGTCCTTCGCCAGCTCCCAGGCCGTCAGCCGCGCGCCTTGCAGGAAGGGGCGCGTCTCGTCCGCGATGACGGCGACGCGCTTGCCCGCGTCGCGCGCGCCGCGAATCACCCCGAGCGCCGTGCCGTAGTCGCCGGCCGTCGCCAACGCGCCGGCATTGCAGTGCGTCAGGATCCGGGCTTCGCCCGGCACCAGCGCCGCGCCATTCGCGCCGATCGCGCGGCAGCTCGCCACGTCATCGTCGTGAATACGATCGGCTTCAACGCGCAGGCGCTGCTTCAGCTGATCGACCGATTCGCCGGCCAGCGCGCCATCGGCGAACGCGCGCTTCATGCGCTCGATCGCCCAGAACAGGTTGACCGCCGTGGGCCGCGTCGACGCGAGGAGATCGCAATTGCGCTGGAACTCGGTGGTGAACTGTTTGGTGCCGGTCGCCTTGCTGCGAGCGGCGCCGAGCGCCAGGCCCATCGCGGCGCAGACGCCAATCGCCGGCGCGCCGCGGATCACCATGGTCTTGATCGCCTTGGCGACGTCGTTGACCGACTTGCACGTGACGTACACCTCGGTCGCCGGCAGCTTGCGCTGATCGACCATCACGATCTCATCGTCTTGCCAGGCAATAGTCGGAAGCATCTCTGGTGATCATATCGGGAAGTGAGGCTTGTCGCGAGGTGGTGCTTGTCGCGAGGTGGTGCTTGTCGGGAGGTGGTGCTTGTCGGGAGGTGTTGCTTGTCGGGAAATGACGCTTGTCGGGAAATGACGCTTGTCGGGACGTGTTGCTTGTCGGGACGTGTTGCTGGTCGGGAGGTGACTGTTACAGCAACCGCCTGTCGAACGGCAGCGGCAGCAGATCCTTCATCTGCAACTCCGCGGTGACCTTCGCCGTATTGGCCATGATCACCGGCACGTCGCCGCAAAATTCCCAGATGATCTGCCGGCATGCGCCGCACGGGGGCGTCGGCGAATCGGTGTCTGCCACCACGACCAGCTTCCGGAAGCTGCGATGTCCGTCCGA